>JABXHP010000071.1 GCA_013373575.1 Oceanospirillaceae bacterium
GGCCCAATGGGCGGCGATCAGCAGCTAGGCGCAATGATTGCAGAACAGAAGCTGGATCTACTGATCTTCTTCTGGGACCCAATGAATGCCCAGCCACACGATCCCGACATTAAGGCCCTGCTGCGCTTAGCTGCGGTATGGAATCTTCCAGTCGCCTGCAACGAGAGTACAGCAGACTTCATGTTCAGCTCACCGCTGCTGGACAACCCACACAAACGCCAGGTACCGGACTACCAGTCCTACCTAGCGTCCAGGACCTAAGCCAAGCCGGCATAAGTCCATCAAATCAGTTTTACCTGCGAAAGCATTTACCCCTCCTCGGAGGGGTATTTTTTTGGCCAGGGATTTTGCCAAGGACGGTCTTATGCCGCGAAGCGCATGGATGCACGAGAGCGGCGTTGTGGGAAACCAAATATCGCAAGATCTCCACAACCGAGCGCGGCGTTCTAAAAAACCTTAAATCGCCTGTGATCACAGCACCGCCCCACTGGAACTCTTATGCAATAAACCCCAATTGTTACAAATGTTACATAACTTTTTTCACGCTGAAATTTTCCATTAACTTTCATCCTGCCTAATGCACCCATCCCAGATCACAAGGTGTGGGAACCAGGTGTTTATCCCTGCAATAAAAGAAAAAATCAGGAGAATCCTAATGAAAAAATCTATGCTCGTGTCTGCAATGGCTCTTGCTGGTGTAATGGCTGCAAACGTTGCAGTTGCTGGTGGCCATGAAAAGCCAATCGTTGGTCTGATCACTAAAACCAACACTAACCCATTCTTCGTGAAAATGAAGGAAGGTGCGGTTGCTAAAGCAGAAGAGATGGGTATCGAACTGCGTACGTTCGCAGGCAAGTTCGATGGCGATAACGACACTCAGGTACAGGCTGTTGAGAACCTTGTTGCCGCAGGTGCTAAAGGTATCCTGATCACTCCAAGCGACACTCAGGCGATCGTTCCGACAATTGAAGCTGCACGCGCTGCTGGCCTGCTGGTAATCGCTCTGGATACTCCACTGGACCCAGCTACTGCTGCTGACTCTACATTCGCAACTGATAACTTCAAAGCAGGCGAGCTGATCGGTCAGTGGGCAAAAGCTAAACTGGGTGACAAAGCTGCTGACGCTAAAATCGCTCTGCTTGACCTCAGCACTGCAGGCATCACTGTAGACGTTGCACGTAACCAGGGCTTCCTGAAAGGTTTCGGTGTTGACGTTAAAGACCCTAACGTCATGCGTGACGAAGACGATGCTCGCATCGTTGGCAACGACGTAACTGGTGGTTCTGAAGAGGGTGGCCGTCGTGCGATGGAGAACCTGCTGCAGAAAGATCCAGGCATCAACGTTGTTTACACCATCAACGAACCAGCCGCTGCTGGTGCGTATGAAGCGCTCAAAGCTGTTGGCAAAACTGATGCTCTAATCGTATCAGTAGACGGTGGTTGCCCAGGCGTTCGCAACATCAACGACGGCATCATCGGTGCAACTTCTATGCAGTTCCCGCTGAAAATGGCATCTATGGGTGTTGAAGCGATCGTTGACTACGCTAAGAACGGTGCGAAGCCAGCTAACTCTGAAGGTCTGGACTTCTTCAACACTGGTGTACAGCTGATCACTAACGAACCAGCTAACGGCGTTGATTCAATGACTGCAGACGAAGGTCTGAAAATCTGCTGGGGTTAATTCCTTAGTCGTAAACAATGGCCGTGCAGCAACTGCACGGCCATTTTCCTGTTCTACAACTGCCTAGTTTTGGCAGTTTTTTTTGAAGTGATAAAGGTTGAACCATGTCATCTACTGAAACCAAACGGGTTGAGACAGCTGATCACGAGCGCGTAGCCAACGCGGCTCAAGGTGATTTCGCCAAGATCAATCAGGCTGGCGTACCTCTTAGTGAGCGCGTACACAATTTTTTCCATGCCTACCCTATTGCAGCACCGACATTAGTGCTGGTGATCGCCATCCTGGCATTCAGCTCGATAGTTGGTGATCGATTCTTCCACCCGTTTAACCTGTCACTGATCGTACAACAGGTAACTATCATCGGAATTCTCGGCATCGCCCAGACACTGATTATCCTGACCGCGGGGATCGACCTCTCGGTAGGCGCAGTGATGGTGCTCTGCTCTGTTGTGATGGGTAAAACCGCCCTCACTATGGGCCTCCCAGCCCCGCTAGCACTCGGTGCTGGCCTGCTTACCGGTGCTATTACCGGCTGGATAAACGGTATTCTTGTGACGCGCGTTAAGCTACCGCCGTTTATCGTTACGCTGGGTACTTGGAACATCTTCTTCGCATTGAACCTCTGGTACTCAGAGTCACAGACTATTCGTTCAACCGACATCGCCCGCGAAGCTTCACTGCTGCAGTGGCAGGGCACCGCCTTTGAGTTCTTTGGCGCGCGTTTAACCTACGGGTCGGTCTCAATGATCCTACTCGTTATACTGGTCTGGTACGCACTCAAATGGACTGCCTGGGGACGCCACGTCTACGCCGTGGGTGATGACCCGCAGGCGGCAGAACTTGCGGGTATCAACACAAAACGCATTCTATTATCAGTTTACGTCGTTGCAGGTGTTCTCTGTGCCTTCGCAGCTTGGGCACTGATCGGGCGTATCGGTTCAGTCAGCCCACAAGCCGGCATGATGGCTAACCTCGACTCCATCTCAGCTGTTGTAATCGGTGGTACTTCACTCTTTGGTGGCCGCGGATCGGTATTCGGAACACTAATAGGCGCACTGGTGGTAGGCGTATTCACCAACGGTCTTGCACTAGCCGGTGTGGACGTACTTTGGCAGCAGTTCACTATTGGTCTGCTAATTATTGTCGCTGTCGCAATCGACCAATGGATTCGTAAGGTATAAGTCATGAGTGAGCATAAAGTAGTACTAGAAGCCCGTGGTCTGGTTAAACGTTACGGCCATGTTACAGCAATAGACAACGCCGACTTTGAACTACGTGCCGGTGAAGTTCTTGCCGTTATCGGAGATAACGGTGCCGGCAAGTCGACACTCATCAAAGCGCTTTGTGGTGCAGTGCAGCCTGATGCTGGCGAGATTCTCCTTGATGGGAAGCCTGTAAAGTTCTCCAGCCCAATGGACGCACGCGAGCGCGGTATTGAGACCGTCTACCAGAACCTTGCAGTGTCACCGTCGCTAGCGATCTCAGACAATATGTATCTGGGTCGTGAAGTGCGCAAGCCCGGCATTCTTGGCAAAGTGTTTCGCATGCTTGATAAGAAGGCGATGCATGATAACGCTAAGGCTAAGCTCTCTGAGCTGGGGCTGCTGACGATTCAAAACATGAATCAGGCGGTAGAGACACTATCTGGCGGCCAGCGCCAGGGTGTTGCGGTAGCGCGTGCAGCAGCTTTCGCCCGCCATGTTGTCATTATGGATGAGCCAACAGCCGCTCTGGGTGTCAAGGAGTCACGCCGCGTACTTAACCTAATCAACGACGTGCGCTCTAAAGGGTTGCCAGTAATCTTGATTAGCCACAACATGCCGCACGTGTTTGAGGTTGCCGACCGCATTCACATCCACCGCTTGGGCCAGCGTGTTGCCGTGGTTAAGCCCGACACCCACACGATGTCTGATGCAGTCGCTATCATGACAGGGGCACTGGATCCTAACGATCACCCTGCGGGGGCATTCTGCGATTAAACGCTTAGGTACCAGCTAACAATACGCCCGGCCTATTTACTCAATAGCCCGGGCGTTTTGGTATATAAACTACCAGTCCGTGTAGTTGGTGACATTGCGGATGGTTATGAGCTCGGGATCAATCAACCAGATTGAGCGATTCACCGGTTCTCCGCGCACCAGCGCAAAACCCACCTCAGCCGCTTTAGCACCAATTTGCGAGGGAAACTGCGCGGCTGTTCCCTTAATGAGCGTCTCGCCCGTTAACATTCTAGCCTTCACCTCTGGTGCGCCATCCACACTCAGGATAATCAGATCGTCGCGACCGGCAGCAAGGGCTGCCTGCTCGGCACCCAGTGCGCTAGGGTCATTGATAACAAATACTGCATCCAGATCCGGGCTTGCCAAGAGCAGGTGCGTCATCCGTTCAAAGCCACCGTCAAAGGTTCCACCGCCGTTCTGATAGGTATCAACGACTCGGATCGCTGGATAGCCATCCAGAACCTCTAAACAACCGGAGACACGCTCAATAATAGAGGAGACTTGGGGACCGTTAATAATGGCAACTTGCCCCTCGTAATTGAGCTCTTTAGCTAGGTAGCGGCAACTCTGCGTACCCGCCTCGTAGTTATTGGTGGTAATGGTGGCATCGGCTCGGGCTGCAGCGACATCGACGGCTAGGACATGCACCCCGCCCCGGCGCACCTCATCGATCTTCTCGGTGAGGCCATTGTAACTCGCTGCCGATAGCAGAATCACTTCGATACCTGCATCGACAAACTGTTCAATCTGTTGGATCTGGCGCTCCAGATCGTAAGCACTGGATACAACCGTTACTTGAGCCTCACCGGCCGTCAACGCTTGCGCCCTATCCTCCGCCGCACGCGCGAGTTGGCGAAAAAACGGGTTGGCTAAATCCGATACAGAGATACCAATTTTAATATCCTCTGCAGTGCTGTATGAGGCCGCCATCGAAAGTGACAACCCGAGCGCCAGCAAGCTCAGTTTAGGCTTAATTCGCATTACCAACGTCTCCTTGTTTAGCTTTTCCTAGGCGGTTGTTAATAGCCGCCAGAAGACTATCGCGAGTGTAGGGCTTGGTTAACAGCGCTGCGCCACTCTGCAGACCAAACTGCTGTTCAAGCTGCACAACGGGCAGACCTGAGGTTAACAACACTGGCAGATCTACAAACTGCTCCTTAATTTGCTTTTGCAGATCGACCCCTGTTCGCCGTTCACCAAGGTTAATATCAGTGAACACCAAACTAATCGGCTCTTCGCCCTTAAGCGCCAGTAGCGCTTCATCATAGCTCGAGGCAACTCGAGTGTTAAAACCCAGAGACTCGAGCATATCAACCACCATCACTCGCACCTGAGGGTCATCCTCCACAACAAGCAGGAGCTCGCCCTCACCAAGATGGTAGAGCGCATTATCCTCAACCTCTGTTTCTGGAACGTCCAGGAGTAGCGGATCTGTCAGCGGCAACCAGATAGATACACGCGTACCCTTGCCCACAACAGATTCGATATCGACCTCGCCGTGAGACTGCTTCACGAAGCCGTAAACCATACTTAGGCCAAGACCACTACCCTCGCCTACACGCTTAGTTGTAAAGAACGGCTCGAACACACGGCTCAGATACTCTGGCGGGATACCCACACCGGTGTCCTCAACCTCCAACAAGACTCCCTGAGCCCCATTAGAGCTTTTACTCAGGCGGGTGCGCATAGAGAGCAACCCACCCTCAGCCATGGCGCTGGCGCTATTAATTGCCAGGTTTAGCAGAGCGTTCTCCAGCTGGGCGGGGTCAATCAGAATTAAGCAGTCTGGCGTCGACAACTCGAGTTTAAGATCCACTTTTGCACCCACAGAGTACTCAAGCAGATCCTGCACACCTTCTATCAACTCATCTAAAATGGTCACTTCAGGCTCCAGCCTCTGCTTGCGCGAAAAAGCCAACAGTCGCTGAGTCACCTGCTCCCCGCGCTCCGCCGCGGTTAACGCCCGCTCTGCTGCGGGGCGAGCCTTCGCATCTGGATCAAGCCGCATCTCAACGAGCTGCAGGTTACCGATAACAGCTGCCAACAGGTTATTGAAGTCGTGCGCCACCCCGCCCGTTAGCTGACCGAGAACCTCCATCTTCTGCGCTTGACGCAGCTGCGATTCGATCTCCTTGCGCTCGGTAAGGTCTGAATAGAGCGTAACAAAGCCACCCTCAGGGAGTGGACTGGAGCGAAACTCAACAATACGGCCATCCTCAAAGCGACGCTCAAAGCGCTGAGACGCCAACTGGCGCTTAAGTCGCAGCTCGTCTCGATCCAGCACACCACCTTGTAGCGACCAGCTATCGCGCGCAGCCTCCGGCAGTAGTGCCTGGACCTCCTCCATACTCAAGCCTGGTTTAAGCCTATCTGCGGGCAACTTCAACATGGCAGCATACTGGGGATTCCAGGCACGCAGTTTGTCGTTCTCATCAAACACACTGAGTCCATCGTTAATGCTGCTGAATACAGTCTCTAGCAGCTTGGTCTGCTGGCGCAGCGACTCAGAGATTTTCTGCATCTCAAGTGCGTTACCGCGAAAGACGTCGAAAGCCTCTACCAGCTCGCCAATCTCATCCCGTTCGATGATCTTTGGCATCCGCGCCGCGCTGTCGCCCTCAGCCAAGCGAGTCATAACACGGGTTACCAAGCCGAGGTTTTGCGATAGACGGATTACAACAGAGATCCCTGCGCCAGCCACCACGACACAGAGGATGGTGAAGAGGGCGATGCGGGACAGACCCGAGTTGAGCTGGCGACTCACATCACTGGCGCGTTCGTCCGCCTGCCCGCCGACATGAGTTACAAAGGAGGCGACTTCAAGGCTCAACTGGTCAGCGATGGCACGTGTCGAGGAGAGCAAAAACCGACTCTGCTGCTCTAAAAGCAGCTGTTGGCGCCGCAACTCGAACAGGTTCCCAGGATCTATACCTGATCGCTCAAGGATATCTTTCCAACGCGGATTCGCGCCAAGATAGAGCGGATCCATCTGCACATACTGAAATTTAAAGCGCTGGTAGAGTCCGTTAAGCTCTGAGAGACTGCTGATCTTCGCACCTAACTGCAGGCGCTCTGCCATACGTAGAATCTCGCGTGCTTTGAAGTCATCAGGAACCGATGCCTCCTCAATCAGGTTTATGACATCGTACTCAAACTGCAGCAGATCCTCGCGTAGA
>JABXHP010000323.1 GCA_013373575.1 Oceanospirillaceae bacterium
GAGGTCAGCGGTTCGATCCCGCTAGGCTCCACCAAATCAACGTCTGATTACACCTCAAAAAGAACGTCAATGCACCGTATTGACTGGTTTTTCGTCTATAGTTCCTCTGTGGATGTCCAATTAAATCCTAGAAGATATTCGGGTTTTAGGGGGCATAAATAGGGGCATATCAGTAGTATCTTCCGATTCGATCAAATTATGCCCCCATCACTACGACCAAGGGGGGAACTATGTCACTTACAGATGTTCAACTAAGAAATGTTAAGCCGAAAGCGAAACCTTATAGACTGACAGATTCTCAGGGGCTCTATGCTGAAGTGCACCCAAATGGTTCTGTTTATTGGCGCATGAAATACCGTTTTGATGGCAAGGAAAAGCGGTTGGCAATAGGCGTTTATCCCCGAGTTGGACTAAAAGACGCCAGAAAGTCGCGCGACGACGCGAAGGCTCTACTTGAACTGGGGCTGGACCCATCTACTGAAAAAAGGAAGCGTAAAGCTCAGCACGAGCTCGCCAGTGCATCTGGTTTTGAATATATTGCGCGCGAATGGCACGCCAAACAAGCTAAGTTGTGGAGTGTAAATTATGCTGAAAAGGTAGAACGGGCTATGGAACGAGATTTGATTCCCTATCTATCAGGCTCCTCAATAGACCAAATATCTGCTCCTGACTTGCTATCAGTATTGCGTCGAGTCGAGAAACGGGGGGCTGTAGAGACGGCACATCGTCTCATGCAAATCTTCGGGCAAATAGCGAAATATGCTGTCTCAACTGGGCGGGCTCAAAGAGATATGACACCTGACCTGAAAGGCGCTTTAGCCACGCCTAAAAGATATCACTTCTCCGCAATCACAGAACCACCTAAAGTCGGCCGACTTCTCCAGATGATTGACGGGTACCAAGGGACTCCCACTGTAAGAGCCGCACTGAGATTAGCCCCATTGGTTTTCGTTCGTCCAAAAGAATTGCGTTATGCAGAGTGGTGTGAAATTGATGTGTCCTCGGCTGAATGGCGTATACCTGCTAGCAAAATGAAAATGAACCAAGACCACATCGTACCATTGAGCAGGCAAGCAATTGAAATACTCGAGGAGCAGAAATTACTCACTGGTCATTGGGGCGGCTTTGTATTTCCATCGGCGAGAAGCGCGCGTCGACCAATGAGTGACAACGCGATTCTATCCGCGTTCAGAAATATGGGAATTTACAAGGAAGAAATGACGGGCCACGGCTTCAGGGCGATGGCGCGTACTATACTCGACGAAGTATTGGGTGAGCGTGTGGATCTGATCGAACATCAACTAGCACATGCTGTAAAGGATAGCCTAGGGAGAGCTTATAATCGAACCACTCACCTTCCTCAACGTAGGTTGATGATGCAAAGGTGGGCGGATTATTTAGATGCTTTGAGAGCAACAGCCCGCAATCGATTGTCGGAGTAGGTGCCTCTGTTAACGGAGTACAAACTATGTACTGGAAATCAAACTACACTGCTGAAGAAGCAGTACTGGTTGCTATGGGCGCAGAAGGATTTGACAGCCTACATGACTACTGTAATTCAAAAGACACCACTACGGAGCAGATTGATAAAGCAGAGCATCTGTTTGTCGAACTATGTCATGAGATAGAGCTATTGCGTGTGGGTTCAGATTACTCTTCATGCTTGAAAACATTCTATGAATCTGAGGTCTTAGCTGGCTATCTGCAGTTAGACCATAATCACACTAGACTAACAACCGAAAGTTTGGCTGATTGGTTCAGAGCGCGTGATCCTGCTCTAGCTGAAAGGCTGATACCAACAGTCAAGGGTGAAAAACAGGTGGCGCCAAGTACCAAGGCAATTAACTCTCAGTTGAGGCTTATCCGCATACTGAGTGAAGGCCTCGTTGGTCAACTGACTGGAAAGCACAACAAGGATGCTGAGGCTATTGATCAAGCACTTGCTGCTCAAGGTTTGACTAGTCCAGTTGGCACGAAGACGCTCGCTAAATATCTGAAGGAAGCGGCAGAGTTGTAGCAATTCAATATTCTACTCGAAAAATAGAACATTCCACTGTTACTCGAGGCCCTGATTTTTAATCTCTAACCATACCCAAAGGACTTAGGAGGTCTATTGATATGGTTCAGGAGAAAAAATCAGTCCTGCCTGAAACGGGCTTTATTCGTCTTCCCGAAATATTACAGGTGATACCCGTCGGAAAATCGACTTGGTGGGCGGGAGTTCAATCTGGTCGCTTTCCTAAAGGCTTTAAGCTTGGGCCAAGAACTACTGCTTGGCGAGTCGAAGATATAAAAGCACTGATTAAGCAGCTGTCTGAGTAGCGGGATGGACAATAAAGAGGTCAACGTTAAGGCTTTACTCGATAGTGGCCTTCATATCAGCTTTATTAAAGGGCGTTTTTTTATTGTTGATCGACAGAATGGAGAACCAGAATTGGTGGAATGGGCGTCCAAGAATCAGCGCGATATAGTTAGAGACGTGCTAAAAAAGCTGGAGGTCGAAGCGCTAATATATACAGGATATGGTTCTGGGCTGCAGGACCAGAAGCTCGAGGGGGTCCATCTCCAATTTGAGAGCATCAACGGGCCGCATCTTTCATATTACTGTATTTATAACGCCTATGTTCGGTATGAAAGAGGCCCGAAAAAAGGGAGTGTTTTGCCGAAAGGGCAATTCAAGGTTGGCCGCAAAAGTGAGTTTAGGAAGTTTTGGTATCGCCTCGACCTTAGTGAGCCTAGAGGAAGAGCTGGCTATTGTAAGAGTATGGGACAGCTAAAACATCTCTATTTTTGCGCGGATATTGACTCGGGTGAGAAAATCGAGAAACGGACCTTACAAGGATTGAACATACCGTACGAAAAAATATGCGAGGCATACCAGTATCCAACAGTCGAAGACAAATTCGACACACGAGAAGGACAGTCTCGTAACAATTCTGGAACAGCAATCATGCACAACGAATCTGATCAACGGCAGGAGTGGAGGGCTGTTCAAGGGAGTCGAAGTACGGGAGACGGTACGTACGGTATAAGGTTAAAAGGTAGTGCGGTCCAAGGTACTTCTATTAGTGAATCAAACGGGTTGTGCAAGCCACCACAAGAGCAAACAGTTCAAGAGTGGCTTGATGATCATGAGCAAGCATAGTCTTTATAAACGAAGTAACCCGCTCAGCCAGCGTCACTCATCTGCGCGTTGGGTCGAGCGGGTTCACGTTTAATAAACTTAATAAACAAAGTATTGGCCTAACCTTATTTATCGCTGCGATCATCGATGCTCGGTATGTTTATACGATGCTTTTGCTCTAAATCATCTGAAATGGACAAGTCACATTTAAGTATGCCGTTGATCGTTTCTGGGATAAGAAAATCAAAGAGTGCCTCTACGGCGTTGTTTGATAAAGCTACTCCGTTGTCCCAGCCGAAGCAGAGGGCGAGGCCGTTATAAAATGTAAGATTTCTGCGCTTTGTTCCTAAGCTGATCTCAGCTGAGCTGATCACTAGGTCAATATGGGGCATGGTGTCGATGCCCAGTTCTATGAACCCGTCGGGTGGAGCAGGTAGGTCATTCAATACTCTATACAGATTGATCAACCCAAGTTTTGTTTCTGGTGAGTCGTCTGGGACCATTGCGATTCGTTCTGCCACAGCATCCATGAGCTTTGCAAACACCTTCATGAACTCTCTCGGTATATTAATAAAGTGCTGTCGGTAACGCATTTCACTGATCGTGTTTTGAATTAGGCTACGAAGTAACTGGCTATCGTCAGAATCAAGGTCAAAGTGCCATTCAGCAAGTGAGTAAAGCTCATTATAAGATGGGGTGGAGTCCAGTTCAGGTAGCGGTTTTTCCTCATATTTTTGAAGCTCCCAAAGCGCCTGTAGTCCCGCGATATAGGGCAGTATTGAAGCGAATGGCGCCCTCAAGCGCTGTGGTACAAGTATCGGCGACAGACTGAGTATCATCTCGTCGCTTTCGACGATGGTGTCGGCCATGAGTGCCTCATGCAGTAATGTGAACTCAATCTGGTCTGCTTTAGCCATCGCCCTGCGGGTAGCGAGGGGTAGTAGGTTACGGTTCATGAGCGGCCCTCCTTCGATAATTTAACTGTAGACCATCAGAACAGCTCGTTAGGGCTTGTCGTTATGTTAAAATCGGGTAACACCAACCGTGAGGTTCGTATATGGCACGTCCAAGCAAGTACACCCCCAAGTTAGGCTCAATCATTTGTTGGCGTTTAGCTGGCGGTGAATCCCTTCGTAGTATCTGTCGAGATCCTTCCATGCCCGCAAACAGTACTG
Source organism: Oceanospirillaceae bacterium (assembly GCA_013373575.1). Lineage (GTDB taxonomy): Bacteria > Pseudomonadota > Gammaproteobacteria > Pseudomonadales > Balneatricaceae > Marinobacterium_E. Next base: position 4,300 of record JABXHP010000323.1, read on the forward strand.
TTCTGCTGTGGATCGTTGACGGCAATCATTCTGATTTTTCGGAGCAGTACCGAATGGCTCGAGAAGCGGCAGGCTATGCCCATGCAGATCGTCTTATTGAGATCGTTGAACGCGTAGAGGTAGGCGAATTGTCGCCAGCCTCCGCGCGAGTGATGGCGGATCAGCTAAAGTGGTCAGCTGAGCGAATGGCACCCAAAGCACATAGCAGCCGACAGGACCTGAATATAAGATCGACCTGCTTGAGTCACGAGGAAGCCCTCACGATGCTTTGTTGAGACCTAAAGCTAATGAGAGAGCGGCGAGCGTGCGAACAGCGTCCATAAGCCATTGACGAGTTGTCGAAAATAGTTTGTCTTGGTCACCGTTTGTCCAATGGGGGGAGTTGTTTTTCTGTTTTTGAACTGCTGACTAATCGCACTGGCGAGTAGTGAACCGTATCGCATACTAGCGAATGAACGAACTGTTCGCTCTGCGGTCGCTCTGGCACTAACGTCAGCTTCGGACGTTTTTTCGGGGTCGAGGTTGTCATCGAAGTTATGTTCCTTCATTTCTTCTTGGTAGAAGTTCTCATCAGATCCGCTTTCAACTGATCCCTCAACTTCTCTCTCTGACTAGAGGTCAATGCCCTTCCGAGCGTTATATAAGAGCGAAGCCAAGCGTCCAAGTAGGAATGATCAACTATAGCGCTATCAGAATCCCACTCATCATCGGCGACTGCATCAAGACTATCGGATCCATGATTTTGATCGAAAATGTCATCAAGTATTTGATCTGCCGATTTACCACTTGAAGATCGGGGAATAAATAGGTCACCCTGCCGAGCAATTGTATCAACCGAATCATCAGGTTCGTTCGGGTTTAGACTATTAACTTCTGCATCCATCTTCGCCTCATGAGTGTTATCTGTCTCTGTGTTTGGGCGGGAGTGTTGGAAGGGCTCTTTCCTAGTCAAAGAGCAGCTTTCAAGCTCGGTAGTTTTGTCCTTCAGCTTGATCTTTCCTGACCGAATCGCTTCGACTGCCTTCCAGATCGATTCCGATGTCAGCTTCTTTTCGTCCATCACTCCACCTCTCTTTGACCCGCAGTTTCTCGAACTAGTGGCTGTCAGCTAATTAGACTGTTTTTAAATTTTTAGCTGGCGACGAGCTCCGTAGTTTTTTGCGTGAAAGATATTCACACCGTCACTCTGCAGCTTGTCCGAATGTTACGCGAGCTGCAGTTGATCTCCAGTAATTTACTCAGTATGGCAGAGGTTCTTTAGTTGATCGAAAACGCCGAGGTAGACAGTGAGCTCTTGGGATCCGCTATAAAGCGATGATCAAGTAATTTGGCGGCGAGGATAGCACGAGGAAGAGTTTATTTGGTTGATGAATCAGTGCAACACTTTGGCTAGAAGCGTTCTGCATTACCTCTCATACATGGCGATCCTTGCGTACCAACCGCGGAAACATTCGCCAGCGGTTTTTAGCGCCTTAAGCTGAATAGATAATAAGTCGTCAGAATAATATTAACTTAGCTATACCATGCTAAACTTTTGAAAGTACATGTATTTGTAGAGGTAACCCGTGTCAGAAGACCAAAAGAAACAACTAGAACAACAGCTATGGAACATTGCCGATACCCTGCGTGGCAAGATGGATGCCGATGAGTTTCGTGACTACATCTTGGGCTTTATCTTCTACAAGTACCTCTCTGAGAAGATGGAAGACTACGCCAACGACATTCTGGCTGAAGATGGTCTTACCTATTTTCAGATTGTCGGCACGGCTGATGAAGCGGACTACATTGAAGCGATACAAGAAGAAGCGATAGAGAAGCTGGGTTACTTCCTACGTCCTGAAGAGCTGTTCTCTGAAGTGGCCAAGCGTGGTGCTAATAGTTTCATCCTAGAAGACCTCACCTCCATCCTGCGTAGCGTTGAGCAGACTACGATGGGGCATGAGTCTGAAGATGACTTTGTGCATCTGTTTGAAGACCTAGACCTTACATCTACCAAACTAGGTAAGACGGTGGATGCTCGTAATAAGCTCATCGTGCAAGTACTCAACCACCTCAACAACATCAACTTTGAACTGAAGAACCACGATAGAGACGTTTTAGGTGATGCCTACGAGTACCTTATTGGTCAGTTTGCCGCTGGTGCAGGCAAGAAGGCAGGTGAGTTCTACACGCCTCAACAGGTCTCTAAGATCTTGGCCAAGTTAGTTACAGTAGGTAAGGACAAGCTGAAGTCTGTCTATGACCCTACCTGTGGTTCTGGCTCTCTACTTCTGCGTGTGGCCAAAGAGGTGAACGAGGTCTCTAACTTCTATGGTCAGGAGCTTAACCGTACCACCTACAACCTAGCTCGCATGAACATGATCATGCACGATGTTCACTACCGTAAGTTTGATATCAAGCAGGACGATACGCTGGAGCATCCCCAGCACTTGGATAAGCGGTTTGAGGCTATAGTCGCTAACCCACCCTTCAGTGCGAAGTGGTCAGCTAACGACCTGTTCCTGAGTGATGACCGTTACAGTCAGTACGGTAAGCTCGCACCGTCCTCTAAGGCGGACTTTGCTTTCGTACAGCATATGATCCACCACCTAGATGAAAACGGCACTATGGCCATTGTGTTGCCGCATGGAGTGCTATTCCGTGGAGCGGCTGAAGGTCATATCCGTAAGTATTTGATAGAAGATCGTAACTACCTAGATGCTGTCATTGGCCTACCTGCCAACATCTTCTACGGTACATCCATCCCTACTTGTGTGCTGGTGTTCAAGAAGTGCCGTGAAGATAGCGACAATGTCCTGTTCATTGACGCCTCTAACGAGTTTGAAAAGGCTAAGAACCAGAACTACCTGACGGAAGCCAATGTTCAGAAGATAGTGGATACCTACCAGAGCCGTGAGGCTATGGAGAAGTACTCACATCTCGCTTCTATGGCTGAAATTAAAGAGAACGACTACAACCTCAATATCCCTCGTTATGTTGATACCTTTGAGGAAGAAGAGCCTGTTGACCTAGATGCTGTCAGTGCAGAGCTACAAGCACTGGAAGCAGAAATGGCCACTACCGATACCACGATAGCTAAGTTCTGTGATGAGCTTGGTATCGCTAAGCCGTTTTGATGGGGGCTGTTATGAGTACTGTACCGAAGTTAAGGTTTAAGGAATTCAATGACAGTTGGTCGATCCACAAACTTAAAGAGATCACAACGTACGTTGATTATAGAGGGAAAACACCAGAAAAATCTGAGCAAGGTGTCTTTCTTGTTACCGCCAAAAACATTAAGAACGGATTCATAGATTATAACTGTTCCTCAGAGTACATCTCCCCAAACATCTATGACGAGGCTATGCGAAGGGGAAAGCCTGAACTTGGTGACGTATTACTAACTACTGAAGCCCCATTAGGTAATGTAGCTCAAATCGATAGAACTGATATAGCCCTAGCACAGCGTGTTATTAAGTTCAGGGGGAGGTCAAACCTTAGCAATGACTTCCTAAAGCAAAACATGCTTAGTGATGGGTTCCAGAGGTTATTGCTTTCTAAAGCAATTGGCTCCACGGTGCTGGGTATACAGGGCAAAGTTTTACACAGCTTGCCGTTAACTGTTCCCTCACGAGAAGAACAGCAAAAAATAGCTGACTTCCTAACTGCCGTAGACACCAGAATAGAACAGCTCACCCGCAAAGAAGCACTGCTGAAGCAATACAAGAAAGGCGTGATGCAGAAGATCTTCTCGCAAGAAATACGCTTCAAAGCCGATGACGGGAGTGAGTTTCCGGAGTGGGAAGATAAAAAACTTGGTGAAGTTGTAAAAATAGCATCAGGGAAGTCCAAGAGTAGTTTCATACAAGCCACGGGGAAGAACATTATTGTTGATATGGGGGGGATATCTTCAACTCCTAAGCTAATAGCCAAGAAAAGTACTGACTACGATGGTGATTACCTGACGACTAATGACCTGGTGATGCCAAAAGACGATATTGGCGGTGGCTTAATTATTGGAAAGGTTGTGGCTATACCCGAAAATAACAAATATATATGCGGTGACCACATATACAAACTTACCGTATTAAGTGGAGAAATCGGTTACCTTCAATATGCAATTAACTCCTACTCAATAAACAAGTCGTTTCGTCAGAAGGCCAATGGTACAGCCCAAATAGGGTTAAATAGGCGTGAGGTGGAGAGCCAACAGGTGCCTTTTCCATGCATTGAGGAGCAACAGAAGGTTTATAAATTCCTCAGAGCTATAGAACAGAAACTGGATCATATAAACCTACAAATAGATACAGCAAAGCAGTTCAAAAAAGGCCTGCTCCAGCAGATGTTCGTCTAAGGATTCTTTATGTACCAGATCAGCCGTGAAACCAATGACATCGTCCAGCTTAAAGAACGTCTCTTCAGTGAGCTAGGCTTTCGTGAACGTGAGCATTTACAGGAGTGGATCGCTAAGAATCCAGAGGTGTTGGGTGAGGAGCTACTGATCATCCAAAAGGAGTTTGATGGCTTTAGCGATACCAATGAGCGGCTGGATCTTCTGGCGTTGGATAAAGAAGGTAATCTGGTAGTTATAGAAAATAAGTTGGACGATACAGGCCGTGATGTTGTCTGGCAGGCTCTGAAATACGCATCTTACTGCTCTACGCTATCCACATCTCAAATTCTAAAGATCTACCAAAATTACTTAGATAAGCAGGCGACAGGTGAAGAAGCACGCTCCTCAATCATTGAGTTCCTAGAGATAGAAGACGAAGAGTCGATGGTGCTTAATCGCAATGACCAGCGGATTATGTTTGTCGCCAACCACTATCGTAAGGAAGTGACCTCTACCGTTCTTTGGCTACTAGATCATGATGTTCGTATTCAGTGCTTCAAAGCCACCCCGTTCAGCCTAGGCGAAGAGCTATTCTTGCAGATAGATCAGATAATACCTGTACCCGAAGTCAGCGAGTTCATCATCGACATCAAAGAGAAGGCGAAAGAAGACAAGGGTAAGAGCAAGAAAGTAGCAGAGACTGAGGCGGACCTACTGGAGTTCTGGCAACGAGTTAAAAGCCGCTTTGCAGATGAAGGTGTTCACTACTTCGACAACATCTCAGCGAAACCTCTCTTCCATATGGGTTTCACTAAGGGCAAAGGGCGCTTTGCTATGGTTATAGGTCGTACTGGGCCAAGAGTAGAGCTGTACTTCCACAATGATGTTGGCAAGTACAACTTCGATGCTCTGGCTAGGTATGCAGATGAACTTAACACTGCGTTTAATGGCCGCCTTGAATGGCAACGCCTTGATAACAAGAAGGCGTCTCGCATCAAGTACGAGACAAACACAGCGGAGCTAGATCAGATGCTGGATTGGCATGACATGGATGCTAGGGCAAAGCGTATTGAATGGTATGTCCGTGAACTGCAGAACTTCTTCAACATCGTCTACCCATACTGGGAGAAAGCGCAGAGGGATATGGGTAGATGAGCCGCCAAAGCGAAGCCGCATTAGAAGATAAGCTACTCCATCAATTAATGCGTCAGGGGTACGAAGCTGTACCTATTCCTGATGAAGCGGCTTTGCTGGCGAACTTCCGTGTTCAGTTAGAGAAGCACAATAAGACGAATCTTAGCGATACAGAGTTCAGCCGTGTACTGAACCATCTCAATAAGGGTAACGTCTTTGAGAAGTCTAAGACCCTACGGGATAAGTTTGCTCTGCTTAGAGATGATGGTGATACAAGCTACATAGAGTTCTTGGATAGCGAGCATTGGTGCCAGAACCGTTTCCAAGTCACTCAGCAAGTCACCATAGAGGGCAAGTATAAGAACCGTTATGACGTTACGATTCTGATTAACGGCTTGCCACTGGTACAGATTGAGCTTAAGCGAAGAGGTATAGAGCTTAAAGAAGCATTTAACCAGATCAACCGCTACCAGCGTCATTCGTTTGGCTCTAACAGCGGACTGTTCAACTATGTACAGATCTTCGTCATCTCCAATGGGGTGAACACTAAGTACTACTCCAACAACCGTAAGCAGTCATTTAAGCAGACCTTCTTCTGGGCCGATAAAGACAACCAGAACATCACTAACCTTGACCAGTTTGCTGAAACCTTCTTAGAGCGTTGCCATATCTCTAAGATGATCTGTAAGTACATAGTGCTGGCTGAAGTACCTAAGATTCTTATGGTACTCCGCCCTTACCAATACTATGCCGTGGAAGCTATCGTTGATCGGGTGAAGAACACTCAGACGAATGGTTATATTTGGCACACCACTGGATCAGGTAAGACGCTGACATCATTTAAAGCGGCACAGATACTCACCAAGCTCCAAGAAGTGGACAAGGTTGTGTTTGTCGTTGACCGTAAGGATCTGGACTACCAGACCACAAAAGAGTTCAACAGCTTCAGTGATGGCTCTGTGGACGGTACAGATAACACTAAAGTGCTAGTGAATCAGTTCTTGGGGCAACACGCTGATAAGAAGGGTGTCGCCAAAGATAGTAACCTAATCATCACCACCATCCAGAAGCTCAACACAGCCATCAATAAGCCGCACTACCTTTCGCAGATGCAAGCCGTTAAAGATAGCAAGATCGTGTTTATTTTTGACGAGTGCCACCGTAGTCAGTTTGGTGAGACGCACAAGAACATCACAGGCTTCTTCAACAACGCTCAGCTTATTGGCTTCACAGGTACACCGATATTCCCTGAGAATGCAGTTGGCAACAAATACGGCAAGCGCACAACGGCAGAACTGTTCAACTCAATACTGCATAAGTACGTCATCACCGATGCGATAAATGACGACAACGTACTCAAGTTCTCCGTGGAGTACATAGGCAGATATAGAGAGAAGGAAGGTTCAGCTACCGAAGTAGATATAGAAGTAGAAAACATAGACATCAAAGAGTTGCTGGAAAGCGATGAGCGTATAGATAAGGTTACTGACTACATCATCGCCAACCATGACCGTAAGACCCACTCTCGTGAGTTCACCGCCATGATGTGCGTCAGCAGTGTAGATGTGCTGTGCAAGTACTACGAAACCTTTAAGCGCAAAAACCACAAGCTCAAGGTCGCCACCATCTTCAGCTACAACGCCAACGAAGAGGACAAAGAGGCTAACGGTATCTATGACGAAGGTGTTGAAGAGGTCAGTGCAGAGTATAAGGCAGGCTCGCTGATTAACGAGCATAGTCGTGACAAGTTAGAAAGCTACATAGGCGACTACAACCAACTGTTCGGCTCACGCTTCACCACAAAGGATTCCCAGAGCTTCTACAACTACTACAACGACATATCCAAGCGGGTTAAGAATAGAGATATTGATCTGTTGTTAGTGGTTAATATGTTCCTGACAGGCTTTGATTCACCCACCCTGAATACCCTGTACGTAGATAAGAACCTCAAGTATCACGGATTACTACAAGCCTTCAGCCGTACTAACCGTATCCTCAATGAGATGAAGAGTCAGGGTAACATCGTCTGCTTCCGTAACCTTAAGAAGCATACAGACGATGCGATAGCTCTGTTCTCAAACAAGGACGCTAAAGACATCATCTTGATGCAACCCTACGACCACTACGTGGAGCGCTTCAATGAGGAAGTTGCTGAGCTTCTTAAGGTTGTACCGACAGTGGATAGCGTCAACACACTGCCCGATGAGGATGCAGAGCTTCTATTTGTGCAGGCCTTCCGTGCACTGATGCGAACGAAGAACATTCTAGATGGCTTCAGTGACTTCAAATGGTCCGATCTAGATATGGAAGAACAGACCTACGAAGATTACAAATCCAAGTACCTTGATCTGTACGAGAAGTACAAAGGGCATGGTGAAGGTGAGAAGGTATCTATTCTTGATGACGTAGACTTTGAGCTAGAGCTAATCCACAAAGACGAGATCAATGTCGCTTACATTCTGGCACTGCTAGCCAAGTACCTAGATTCAAATGAAGAAGACAGGCCTGAGCAACGAAAAAGCATCCTCAAGCTTATTGATACCACACCAAATCTTCGCAGTAAGCGGGAACTAATAGAAGCCTTCATCAACACTGCGTTAGATGGCATAGATCCTAACGAGGTAGAGGAAGAGTTTGAGAAGTTTGTAGAGGTAGAGCGCAAGAAGTCGTTTAACGATTTGGTTGAGTCTGAGAACCTCATTGATTTTGAGCTAAGTAACCTTATAGATAACTACCTATACGATGGCCGTACACCTCTGAAGGATGATGTAGCTAAAACCATGAAACAGAAGCCTAAGCTGCTAGAGCGTAAGACTGTAGTGCCTAGAGTGCTTAATCAGATAACTGGGTTTGTGGAGAAGTTCTATCACTTCTGAAAGCAGATATAGTCCTAAACTAGGTGACTAATCTTGATTTGTTTAGCGGTAAATTTATCCAATACTAAAATAATTAGGGGGCATTTTTGGGGGCATAAATATCTCTCTAGTGAGTAGTAATGTCTACATTTCATATGGTTACATCTGTTTTTACGTAGAGCTAGGCTCCACCAAATTTTCCATTACTCTTCGTTGAAGCGCTCGTCACATACTCGTGTATGCTTCCTCACGCTTCGCCTTGATTACTGGAAAATTACGTTGCCGGCGAACCGCTTCCGCTTTTTATATTGAGCTCAGCGC
>JABXHP010000340.1 GCA_013373575.1 Oceanospirillaceae bacterium
AGTGAGGTGCAGATATTCTGGATTCGACACCCCTGATAGCGGCTCAAAGTCGAGATGACAGTGGGTGTCGATCAGCTCCATTAGTGTTCACGAGTAGCGCGGAACTTTACGTCCGGCCAACGCTCCTGTGTAAGGTTGAGATTGACGCGTGTCGGCGCCAGGTAGGTCAATAAACCCGCACCATCGAGCGCCAGGTTGTCATATGCCTTTTTCTCGAAGTCACCGAGCATTTTATTGTCTGAACACTCGACCCAACGTGCAGTCGCAACACTGATCGGTTCATAAATACACTCAACCTTGTACTCATCCTTGAGACGGTACATAACCACATCAAACTGCAGTTGGCCCACCGCTCCTAAGATTAGATCATTGTTGCGTTTAGGCATAAACAGCTGCACGGCACCCTCTTCCGACAACTGCTGCAATCCCTTCTGTAACTGTTTCATCTTCAGCGGGTCGGTGGGCCGTACGCGCTTAAACAGCTCCGGCGCGAAGTGGGGAATACCGGTAAATTTAAGCTCTTCACCCTCAGTAAAGGTATCGCCAATCTGAATCGTACCGTGGTTATGCAGACCGATAATATCGCCGGACCAAGCCTCTTCTACCGCTTCGCGATCACCTGCTACGAAAGTAACGGCATCTGCTATGCGGACATCCTTGGCAATACGGGTATGACGCATCTTCAGGCCTTTGGTGTACTTACCCGAACAGATTCGCATAAATGCGATGCGGTCGCGGTGTTTCGGATCCATGTTCGCCTGAATCTTGAAGACAAAACCTGTGAACTTTTCCTCATCCGCACCAACGGTACGTGTCTCTGTCGCACGCTCAGTCGGTGCTGGCGCCCACTCGACAAAGTCGTGCATCATCTCACGCACCCCAAAGTTACCAAGAGCAGTACCGAAGAAAACTGGCGTCATCTCGCCCTGTAAGTACGCATCAATATCCCACTCATGACAGGCGCCTTTTACCAGCTCAATCTCATCGCAGAAGTCATCGTACTCATCCGCCAACAATTCACGCGCTGCATCCGAATCAAGACCCTGTATCAGTTTCTCGTCGGCTAGGGTGTGCCCCATACCCTTGGTGTAGAGGTGTATGGTGTCAGTGTAGAGGTTGTATACACCTTTGAAACGCTGGCCCGAAGCGATTGGCCAGTTGATTGGTGCAGCAGCAATTTTAAGTACTGACTCAATCTCATCTAACAGCTCAATTGGATCACGAATGTCTCGGTCTAGCTTGTTTACGAATGAGAAAATTGGCGTATCACGTAGACGACACACCTCCATAAGCTTGATTGTCCGATCCTCGACACCCTTAGCGCCGTCAACCACCATCAATGCCGAGTCAACAGCCGTTAGAGTGCGGTAGGTATCTTCAGAGAAGTCCTCGTGCCCGGGAGTATCCAGCAGGTTTACAATGCGGTCACGGAAAGGGAACTGCATGACAGACGAGGTGATCGAGATCCCACGCTCCTGCTCCATTCCCATCCAGTCAGAGGTCGCATGACGGTCACTTCCGCGTCCTTTTACGGTACCGGCAACCTGAATCAGTTGACCCAGCAGCAAAAGCTTCTCAGTAATAGTGGTCTTACCGGCGTCAGGGTGGGAGATAATTGCGAAAGTACGTCGCTGAGCGACCTGGTTTGAAACGGCTGTGGACATTTAAGTGGCTTCTTTAAATTTAGCGGCGGGACTCAGCCCGATTAATGGCGCATATTTTCGCTGATTCGCACTTTTTACACAAACTAAGAAGACATACTAAGAACACAAACTGATATCGACTAGGCTCACTGCGGCGCTACGGAACGAGATGGGAGGTATTGTGGGGTACCAGGAGGCATCACAGAACAGGGTAGGTAGGGTTGCTAGACACGCCGTGACCCCATCCATGGGGGCTTCGTGCTGACATCCATGTCAGCAAGAGTCTCTTCACCCTACCTACCCTGCTCTGCACTGCTGGAGATAGTTGCCGACCTAGGCTGCTGAACTCCGGCATCAGTAAGCTTCGGAGTTGTTATGGAACCAACGTCCGCATCTCGCTTCGCCCTGAAGGAACCCAGAAACAAAAACGGCGCTCGATGAGCGCCGTTTTATAGACCAGAACAGTTACTTAGTAACGATCTCCGGCCCCATAATTGAGTATGGCAGCCAAGTCGACAGTGCAGGAATGTAAGTCACCAGAATCAGGAAGACGAACAGTACTGCTACAAACGGAGCGGCCGCTTTAACCACTCTGGCCAAACTCATTCCGGTGATACCCGAAGTCACGAACAGGTTCAAACCAATTGGCGGAGTAATCATACCGATCTCCATGTTCACCACCATGATGATACCCAGATGAATAGGGTCTACACCCAGCTCCATAGCAATTGGGAATACCACTGGGGCAACGATGACTAGCAGACCTGAGGGCTCCATAAACTGACCACCGATTAGCAGCAGGATGTTGACCGCTATGAGGAAGGTGAACCAGGTGAAACCTGCATCCAGCATCCACTCAGTAATTACCTGCGGGATACGCTCAGCCGAAAGCGTGTGAGCAAACAGCAGTGCGTTAGCGATGATGAACATCAGCATTACTGTGGTTTTGGTACCCTCAAGCATTACCTTGCGGGTCTCAGTACCGAATAAGCCGGGTAGGAACTTGCGACCGATCAGTCCAAGGTTACGACCCCAAATAGGTAGACCTGCAGCAAAACAGTGCATGAATCCTTCATTAAGGTCCTTACCGCGTTTCACAATGTAGAAGATCGTGATTGCTGCGCTGATAAGGAGACCCCATATGGCGCGATCACCAAAGGTTACTGTTGAATCTGGGCCAGAAGTTGCGAAGAAAGACATAATCATGAACACAAGGAACATGGATACGCCGTAAACGCTACCGTTAAAGCCCGTACGCGCGTGAGCAGAGTCGCTTTCGAACACCCACGGGGTGTCTTTCAGCGGGCCCATATCTCGATAGACGAACACGGCGATCAACATCGAGTAGACAGCGGCTACTACCGCAGCCTCGGTTGGGGTGAAGGCACCACCGTAGATACCGCCCATGATGATGACGATCAGGAATAGCCCCCAGCCCGCCTCTTTACCACCACGAACGATTGCGCCAAAGCCTTTCCACTCTTCAGCAGGCAGGTTCTTAATGCGCGCTACAACATAGATCGCCAGCATCAGCATACCGCCGGCCATCAGGCCAGGAATTACACCTGCAAGGAACATTCGACCGACAGAGACGTCAGTTGAGGCAGCGTATACCACCATTACGATTGAGGGTGGTATGAGGATACCTAGTGTACCGGCGTTAGCGATAATGCCTGAGGCGAACTCTTTTGAGTAACCTACCTGGCGCATACCTGCAATCGCGATAGTACCGATGGCAACTACGGTTGCTGGTGATGAACCGGATAGTGCCGCGAACATCATACACGCGAGGACAGACGCCATAGCCAGTCCGCCGCGGAAGTGCCCTACAGACGCGATAGCGAAATTAATCAAGCGCTTCGCGACCCCACCGGTCGACATAAATGCCGATGCCAGAATGAAGAATGGAATCGCTAGCAGTGTGTAGTGTGTACCCACACCAAAGAGCGAAATCGCAATTGAGGAGAGCGAATCGCTGGAGAAAAAGGTGATAAACAGGATCGATGAGAGACCCAGTGCGATACCGACAGGCAGACCGATAAACAGCAGCCCGAGTACCAAAGCAAAAAGAATCAGTGCTTCCATCTCAGATGCCCCTATTAGTCTTTGAGAACATTTTTATTTTCGTCCACAAGGTCCTGCGCCTCGTGACCGCTGATCAGCATGTGCCGCTTATCCGTCCAGATATCAACGAACGCTTGGATTGAGCGGAATGCCAACAACGCTAAACTGATCGGCAACACCACGAGCACCAGCCAACGCTGTACGCGCTCTTTCACGCCGAACCAATCCATAATAAAGTCGGGCCAGCGCATCTCTTCGACACCAATGTTAATCTTGAACATCTTCGCCCAGTACTCAATTGCGCCACCGCGCACGTCCACGCCCAGAGCAGCCAACCAGGCCGAATCAAGCAGAATAAGGCCGTACAGTGCGGTCATGGCTGCACCGAAGAGCGCCATCACTTTTCCTACCTTACTCGGAACTGCGTTTAGAACGATATCCACGCCTAGATGTATACCGGTCTTAACGCCATAGCTCATCCCTAGAAGGATCAGCCAAGAGAACATCACCATGTTGAACTCGAGAGCGCCCGTCCAACCTGAGTTGAAACCGTAGCGAGCTACAACCTGTCCGAAGGAGACCAGCATGATCGATGTGATGATCAACACGAGGAAATTCTCTTCAAGACTTGCGACAAATTTTGGATAGAGTTTCTCCAGCCCCCAAATGGCTAGAATAAACACCAACAGATAAAGATGCGGCCAATACTGCACAGCTTTACTCCAGGTTTAGCGGGAACGAGCCCAAGGTGTAAGGGAGAGCGGGCCCCTAGGGACCCGCTTGGAATCAAAGCTCTAAATAGAGTTCGATTAAGAGTTTGCAGCCGCTTCGATCAGGTCAGCACCAATCTGATCTTCGAACTGTTCCCAAACTGGCTTCATAGCTTCAACCCACTTCTTGCGACCTTCAGCGTCGAGTGTGTTGATCTTGCCGCCTGCATCCAGAACGTTCTGACGGTTGGCAGCTTCCTTGTCTTTAACAGCCAAATTAGCTTCGTTTGTTACGTCGTTCGCGATTTTCAGGAACTGCGCACGTTTGTCTTCAGGCATGCTGTCTAAGAACTCTTTTGAGGTCATGAACAGGTAAGCGAGAAGCTGGTGGCTAGTTTCAGTGGTAGAGTCCTGAACTTCGAAGAATTTCTTGGTGTAGATGTTAGACCAGGTATTCTCCTGACCGTCTACAACGCCAGTCTGCAGAGCGCCGTATACTTCAGCGAACGCCATCGCCTGTGGAGTACCACCCATGGCAGCAATCATCGCTTTAGCAACGTCAGAAGACTGTACGCGGAATTTCAAGCCGTTTGCATCAGTTGGCTCAAGCAGTGGCTTGTTAGCAGAGAAGTACTTCATGCCAGACATCCAGTAACCCAGACCGACGAAGCCTACGTCTTCCATCTCACGCAGCAGACCCTGACCAGCGTCAGAGTTAGTGAAGCGCATGGCTGCATCCATGTCAGAGAAGATGAATGGCAGATCGAATACACCGTACTTAGAGGTGTAAGAGCCGAACTTAGACAGCGAAGGTGCTAGGATCTGTACATCGCCCAGCAGCAGAGCTTCAAGCTCTTTAGAGTCACCGAACAGCGTAGAGTTAGGGTAAACCTCTACACACATG
>JABXHP010000037.1 GCA_013373575.1 Oceanospirillaceae bacterium
ACCGCGGCTAGTGCATCGAGCCACCATACTCCAAGCATGGCACCTATGAGGGCGACGAAAACAATAATCGAGGAGAGAGCATCGGTGCGGCTGTGCCACGCATTTGCAATGAGCAGGTCGGACTTCAACTCTTTACCGATCTTAAGGCTGTAACGAAATATCGCCTCTTTGGAGACCACGGATAACGCCGCAACGACCAGTGCGGGCCAGGTTGGGACTACTATTTCGGTGGTGTTGAATGCCCGAACGAGCATCTCATACGCAAGGGTTGCACCCACAGCGATAAGAATGACGCCTAAGGCGACGGTACCAACTGTCTCGAAACGTCCATGACCCCAGGGGTGGTTTTTGTCTGGCTCCTGGTGGGATATTCGTAGCACCAAAATGACCATGAAGTCGGTTGCAAGGTCTGATAGCGAGTGCACACCATCGACAATTAGTGCACTCGAATTCGCAATGAAGCCGACGATGATTTTGCTGAGCCCCAGAAGCAGGTCCACGACTGAGCCGATAAGCGTGACACGTTCGGCTGCTTTGCGACGCTGGTCAAGTTGCTCTTGCATTGGGTTTTCCTTACTGCTTCTGGTTACTGCCCATTAGTGTACGAAATGGCGTCTCTGAGCTCTACGTTTTTCTAAGCTGTCAAAAACGGGTCGCAATATTATGAACAATGGCGAAAATTTATTGTTACCTGACTGTTGACAGGTAATTAGTGACACTAATCTATTTCTTGATAAGAAATATGATTAAAAAACCCCGTAACCTATTGTATTTTTTGGAGTTGATTATATGGTTAAAATTTGATCAATCTGACCTAGTTCCCCTGTTTATGAAGCTTTTGGGTCCTTTTAAAGTCGGTATCCACAGACTTATCCACAGCTCATGTGGGTAGGCAGCGCAAACCCCTATGAACACTGGGTTATTCAGAATTCTTTAATATTCGTCAACTTTTGCATCAGTCTATGTCAAGAATTTTGTGCGTCTGAAGTGAAATTTTCCATTGGGGATTCTGCATGCAATAGCGCACACAAGCCTTCATGTTTTCAACCTGTGACGGGTCATCTAAGGGCTGCAGATAGAAGTGATCAAAAGAGAGCTCTGAGAGCGCGGCAGGAGACGCTTGTATCTCGACTTGGGGAAACACAAGCTTGAGCTCGTTACCGCTGCGTACACGCAGCTCAGCGGCTCCTTTAGGGCTAACGCAGACCCAGTCGATACCCTCAGCTAGCGCCTGCGTGCCGTTAGTCTCAATGGCAATCTCAAAGCCGATCGCATGGAGGGCAGTTACTAGGGCTTCGTCCAACTGCAGTGCCGGCTCTCCGCCGGTACAGACGACATAGGGTTTGCCGCCACCTGGCCAAAAGCTGGCGATATGTGTAGCGAGCTCCTCTGCTGTCGCAAATTTTCCGCCATTTTGTCCATCTACTCCGACAAAGTCGGTATCACAAAAGCGGCATACAGCGGCGGCGCGATCTTGCTCGCGACCGCTCCATAGATTACACCCGGCGAAGCGACAGAAAACAGCAGCGCGGCCCGCCTGAGCACCTTCGCCCTGCAGGGTGTAGAACACCTCTTTCACGCTATACATGGCTTAAACCTCAGCTGGCCCGCCGAAGGCGTCAACGACTGCAGGGATCAGTTTATTCAGCTCCAAACCTAGGTGTGCCACTTCGGTATCCAGCGCCGCCAACGGATCATCCTGATCGGTCTCCATACGCTCTGCTGCAGTTTCAGTGGGGCGTAGTCGCTTAATGCTCAGGTCCGCGTGGAGCACAAATTCGAGCTGCTCATCAAAATTGAGCGCCAGACGGTCAACCATAAGTCCGCCTTGAAGGTGTGCCTGCACGTCACTCTGATTGAGTACTTGCCCCTTGAGTTTAATTTGGCTGCCAGAGTTTAGTGGGTCCACCAGCTCTGCGTCCTCGCCTAGCTGAAAATTTTGCGCAACTGGCTGAGCGTCTAGCACCCAATCGGTCATAAGACGAGAAGGGGAGTGTTTAGTGCTAACTATCACCGCTTTCAGTGTGCCAAGCGCCTCCCGCAGGGCGCTCATTAGCTCCTCCGCTCTGTTATGGCTGCTAGCATCTACGAAGATCCATCCTTGTCGCGGGGCAATTAGCGCGCGTGTGACGCGTTTACGCGTGAAGGCTCGCGGTAGAAGCGTTAACGTCAATTCATCTTTTAGCTGCTGCTGCTCACGGCGAAATACTTTGCGCGACTCAGCCGCCTCAATCTCAGACACCTTATCCGCTACCGCATCTTTAAGCACAGAGGCGGGCAAAATCTTCTCTTCGCTGTGTAGCGCTACCAGATGAAATCCCTGACTGGTAAATACCGGCTCCTCAATGACACCGGCCGGTGCACCAAAACCAGAGCTTTTCGCCTCAGCGCCACGGCAGGGTGTGAACGGCGTCGCCGCCAGTGCATCTATGAGGGACGCCTCATCGAAGTTTTCATTAGGGCTGAATTGGTACCATATTAGATTGCGAAACCAGAGCATGAGCTATCCAAGAATATTGAGTTGGGGCGGGATTATCCGAGGCTAGGTGGCTAGATGCAAGTGCCAGAGGGGAGCGAGGTAGAGGTGAGCAGAGCGCTAAACGTCCCCTCTACCTGGGATTTGACTCAGTTGATGCGCTTGCGCGAGTCGGCGATAGCCTCATCCAAGTAGTAGCCGTAGTACTCGGGTGTTGTGAGTCCGACAATAGGTTCATGCACGGGCTCGCCTTTGGCGTCTACGAATAGCAGGGTGGGGGTAAAACGTCCGCCCAATCTATTGGCAATGCTATCGGCTTGGCGGGTCTGCCCATCAAAGTCGACCACCTGTTGGTTTTTGCCCAGATGCAGCACCCGCAACGGCGGGTGCTGCTGTGAGGCGAGCAGAGGTTTAAGGTAATCCTCTTTAACCCGCACACAGAAGCCGCAGTTGTCCTGCGATATCATTAGAACAATAACGTCGTTCGGATTTGCGGCGCCGAGCTGCTGCAGATTCGCGGCATCTGCGAGTGTTTCGGCTGCGCTGCTGTTCAGTGCAAACAGCAGCAGTGCAAGACTACTGAGCTTCGATAAACTCAACTGCATAGTCCACTACCTCGTCGGTAAAAAGGTCACGGAAGAAGTGGTCGGCATCCTCTACCTCGACCAATTCAACGTTATCTCGATTAACCTCTGCCATCTTCTCCGGAAGATCAGCAACTACATCGTCCAGCGTACCCGCAATCACTAAAGTTGGGGTTTGAGTCTGCTGCAGCACGGTTGGCGTGTCGTAATTCGGGAAATCACCGTAGTAACTCAACAAGCTGGCAGCACTCGCGCCACTGCCTTCACAGTATAGGATACTCTCACCTTCGAGGAGAGCCTCAGCACTCATAGATTTGGCCTGGTTCAATAACTCCCCAACATCCTTGCCGTAACGCTTCTGGTAGCCGCTCAGTGTATCGTCGAGGTCCCAGGTTGCTGGAGCCAGTAGGATCTGCGCGTCAACACGATCAGGATCGCTCAGAGTGTATTGGGCGGTCTGGTTACCGCCACGCGAGTGACCCATCAGATAACGGGGGCCAGCCCCTTGGGAGTCAAGCCAGTCCTGCCAAGCACTGATCTCTGCGACCGCGTCCTGCATTGTGTGACGTGCCGGTACAGCGCAGTCGTACATCTGCTGAGCACGGTTGTCTATGCCGTAGCTGAGGTTCACCGCTAGAGTATTAACACCATAATCGACCAGCATCTCCTGCAGAGCCACAATCAACTCCATACCACTATGGGCAAGGGTTCCATGCGTTAAAACCAACACACCATCGGCCAATGAGCTGCCCTCAGCAAACTCTAGCTGCGCATTCAAGGTTAAGCCGTTGTGCTCAATTTCGACTGTCTCAGCCAATACTGGCGCGCTAATCAGTGCTGTTGTTAAAAGGGTTGTGGCAAAGAGGCGCATCATTTTCTCCATTTAGTTATCAATATATAGCTGAAGGTAATACGAGAACGTAATACGACAAGTTAAGCTAAATCGATCGGTTTGGATAGAGCCTTGATTGGTCTTGAAGGGCTTTTAGAGAGAGTTCTGCTGAGGCTCGGATAACGCTTTGAGAAAGAGAGGGTTGAGTCAACCCTCGCCCTCCTAGTGGTGTAAACTTTCCGTTAGTGACCTTCAAACGCGAGGAGTGTATACACTGGCGAACCTGCGTCTTGGATCTTCGTTGCCCCACCCAGGTCCGGTAAGTTGATCAAGGCCGCCGCCTCCACTACTTCACCGCCAAGCTTTTTGATAAGCGTCATCGCCGCAAGAATGGTACCGCCAGTGGCGATTAGATCATCGATTAGTACAACGCGGTCGCCCTGTTCTAACGCATCCGCCTGCATCTCTACCGATGCGGTGCCGTACTCAAGGGTGTACTCCTGATGAAGACACTCGCCCGGAAGTTTGCCCTTTTTACGGACCAGAACCAGTGGCAGGTTGAGCTCATGCGCAATGATGGAACCGAACAGAAAGCCGCGCGCATCAATGCAGGCTATTGCTGAGAGGTTCATATCCATATACCGCTGAACAAAAGCGTGGGCCACCATGCGGCGCGCCTTGGGATCTTTGAATATAGGAGTGATGTCGCGAAACTCTATGCCTGGCTCGGGCCAGTCTGAGATTGTACGGATAACCGATTTTACGTAGTACTCGTCGTAAGACATGAGTTTTCTTAGCTTCCCTTAGCAGTGTCGTGTTTATTTCAGCCCAGTTTGGCTACCTGACCGCAGCCCTCTCCGTGGCAATCGCCCGATGCCTCATTAAGTGCTTCGAGGTCAAGAAGTTCAATCTCCTTACCCTCAACGCGCACCAGACCAGCACTGGAAAAACGTGTGAATATACGGCTTACAGTTTCAACTGCCAAGCCCAGGTAGTTACCAATCTCGTTACGCGACATTGTTAAACGAAATTGTGTCGCTGAGTAGCCACGTGCCTGGTAACGGGAGGAGAGTTTTAGCAAAAAAGTGGCGATTCGCTGTTCAGCTGTTTTGCGCGATAGCAGCATCAACATCTGCTGGTCATCGCGCAGCTCCCGACCCATGGTACGCATCATTGAGCGGCGCAGTTCAGGCATCTGTCCTTGGAGTTCATCGAGACGCTCGTAGGGGATTTCGCAGACTGTTGTAGTCTCCATCAGCTTCGCGCTCATCGGATAGTAACCGTCGTCGAGCCCGGCAAGACCAACTAACTCGCCCGGGAAGTAGAAGCCGTTAATCTGCTCCTCACCCTCGTGCGTGAGAGTGAAAGTTTTAACGGAGCCTGCGCGAATGGCATAGACGGAGGTCATCGGTTCGCCTTGGCGGAAAAGCAGATCGCCTTTGTGCATAGGACGGCTCTTGCTAACGATATCGTCGAGACGTGCTATCTCTTCATCCTGAAGTGAAACCGGCAGGCACAGAGTATTTAGGCTGCAGGTCTGGCAGTGAGACTGCGCTGCAGCGCCAACATTTAATTTGGTAATCGTAGACGACATAAACCCTCCGTTGTACGGAAGTCAGTATAGTCGCAGCTTGACGCTTGGTGTAGGAAAAATTCTGGTGTTTAGATAATCCGCGAATAGCGTCTCTCTGTTGGCTGGTTGATATACGCATCGAAAGTCATGCAGATGCGCCGGATTAACAGGCGTCCAAGGGGAAGCACCTCAAGGCCTGCGGCGTCGAGTTTTACTAAACCTTCTGCCTGCATCAGCGCTAGCTGCTCAAGCTCAGCGGAAAAATAGTCAGGCACATCTACGCCCGTCTGCGCACAGAGCTCTTCGTAGTTAATTTCAAAGTCACATATCAAGCGGTTTATAAGGGTGCGACGCACCTGATCATCGGCACTCATCTTGTAACTCTTAGCCAGCGCACTGCCTTGGTTCATCACCATTGAGTTGTAGGTGGGCAGGTCAGGGCTGTTCTGCAGGTAGTAGTCGCCAATTTGGCTAATGGAGGAGACACCGAGGCCGAGTAGATCGCAGTTGCCGTGAGTGGTGTAGCCCTGAAAGTTGCGATGTAGCTCGCCCGCTTGCTGTGCCAGTGACAGGCTATCTTCTGGCAGGGCAAAGTGGTCCATACCGATGTTGCGGTAGCCCGCCTGGGTCAGCTGATCAATCGAGTTATGGTGGATTGCCAGCTTTGTTGGGGTGTCGGGTAGATCCTCTGCGCTGATGCGTCGCTGAGGCTTAAACCGCTCCGGTAGATGGGCGTAGTTGAACACTGAGAGTCGATCAGGCCGTATCTTGAGTACGGTATCAAGCGTAGCGCGAAAGCTCGCTTCCGTCTGATGCGGCAGACCATAAATAAGATCTATGTTGATAGAGCGAAAGCCAAGCTCGCGCGCTGCTTCAATTAGGCCTGTTGTCATCTCTAACGGCTGCACTCGGTTAACCGCTCTCTGTACTTTGGGGTCAAGATCCTGCACACCCAGCGAGATGCGGTTAAAACCTAGCTCACGTAGTTGCGTAAGTCGCTCGATACTCATCTCACGCGGATCTATCTCTATTGAGTAGTCGCCGCTATCGTCCTGCAGAAGGTTGAACTGCTCGCGCAGCTTCGCCATCAGAGCGGCAGTCTCCTCCATACTGATAAATGTTGGCGTACCACCACCCCAATGAAGCTGCTCCACAACGGGGCGTTCTGGCAGTTGTGCGGCGCGCAGTTCAATCTCGCGATGTAGAACCTCTAGATAGGGCTTGGCGCGGGCGCGGTCGGCGGTAACTACCTTATTGCAGCCACAGTAGTAGCAAACATGCGCGCAGAAGGGGATGTGTAGGTAGAGCGACAGAGGTTTGCGCTGATCCCTTTCAGCCAGCGCTTGGTCGAGTGTTTCGGCGGGTGTCGCTACCGGCGCGAACGATACTGCTGTCGGGTAGGAGGTGTAACGGGGCCCCGCCTGGTCGTAGCGGCGAATTAGGTCTGTATCCCACTGGATAGCGGCAGAGTGGCTCACGCAGTTCTCCTCAATTAGCAATCTGCGTCTAGTCTAGCGGTTTGCTTGGGTAACTACCTTGATGCGGGTCAATTTGTACTGCACTAGTGTGTGAATGTACCCCAGGGAAGGGTCCACAGCCCCATCAGAATAAGCAGTGCTCCGGCAAGGCTACGCACGCTGGTTTTGCGGCTTAGGCCAAGTAGCTGTTGGGCAAGTAGCCCTGTCGTTAGCATGCCAGGTAGGGTGCCAAGCCCAAAGCCGAGCATCAACAGTGCGCTATCGCTTGCACTCCCTGCGGCTGCGCTCCAGATTAGCGTGCTGTAGACCAGTCCGCACGGGAGCCAGCCCCAGCCGATACCGAGTATTAGAGCCTTGAAAGCATTGTTGGCGGGGAGTAACGGTTTGAGCAGCGGTGAAATGTAACGCCATAGGTAGCCACCGAGGCTCTCCAGTTTGGTGATACCCAGCCACCACTGGCCAACATACAGACCCATAGCTATGAGTAACAGTGCTGCAATTGAGCGCATTACGCTAGCTGCGCCCGTCTCATAGATTGAGGCGCCAAGCAAACCCAGAAGGAAACCGGCGAGTGTGTAGCTGCTGATTCGACCTAGGTTATAGGCAAATAGGCGCTCAAATGCACCGCGCGGCTGCTGTTCGCCAAGACTGAGGCTGGATGCAAGACCGCCACACATCGCTAAACAGTGGGTCGTGCCGAGCAGTCCAATCAATAAGGCGGAGGCGAAACTTAGCGAACTCTGGATCACGATTTGGCGCTATCTTCGGTTTTGCTATCGCAGCCGCTATCGGCATCTCTATCGCTGCCGCTGGCCCCCTGGGGTGCGGCTGGCTCAGCTGGCTTAAGCTTAGCATCGTCGGGAATCATATCTTCATCATCATCGTAGAGGATGCGGTGGGCAGGTGATTCTAGATCGTCAAACTGTCCGTTATTGACGCTCCAGAAAAACGCCCAGGTGCCAAAAGCGACCAGAATGATGGCGATCGGGATCAATAGGTAGATGATATCCATTAGAAGCCTTTTGGGTTGCGGGTCAGACGTAGGGCGTTGCCAACCACTACAAGCGAGCTAGCAGACATGCCGATTGCTGCCATCCACGGCGGGATTAAACCCATCGCAGCCATCGGCAGCGCCAGTAAATTGTACATCAGTGCCCAGCCGATATTCTGCTTAATAATGGCACGGGTGCGTCGCGCCTGTGCAATTGCACCGGCGAGTTTTCGCAGATCACCGCTAATCAGCACCGCATCAGCGCTGGTTTTTGCCAGATCTGTTGCCTCACTCATCGCAACCGAGGTTTGGGCGCCTGAGAGTACCGGAATATCGTTAATACCGTCGCCCACCATTAGGACACGGCTACCTGATTGCTGCTGTTGATTTACCCAGGCGAGTTTGGCCTCCGGTGTCATCTGTGCTTCCAGTTGAGCGATGCCCACCTCATTAGCAACTCGCTGCGCATTGGTTTGTTGGTCACCGGTAAGCATAACGACCTTAAGGTTTAGCGCCTGAAGCGCGCTTATCGCTTCACTTGCTTCAATGCGCAACTGATCGTCAATAATAAACCAGCAGACAGGCCCCTTGCTGCTGCTCATCAGTAGGCAGAGGCCGGTCTCATCGGGTGTCTCAAGGGTGGCTGCAGATGAGGTATCAGGGCTGGATTCAGAGTAGAGCTCAGCGGCATAGTCTGGTTTGCCGAGGCGCAGTGTCAGGCCATCTACACTCCCCTCAACACCGGCACCTACCGTATTTTGCACTTCGCTTGGAGCAGTGCTGAAGTAGGGCGAAAAAGCAGTCGCGATAGGATGTTCAGAGCGGCTCTCAAGCGCGGCGGCCAGCTCTAGACATCGCTCGATTGAGAGGTCTGCAAGCGGTACTGTTTGGCGCACAGAGAGTTTACCCAGCGTCAGTGTGCCGGTTTTATCGAATGCCACCGTGTCGGCCTGTGCCAGACTCTCTAGCACGTGACCACGCGTGACGAGAAGACCCATCTGCCGCAGGCTGCCGATGGCGGCAGTCAGAGCGGTGGGTGTTGCCAGTGAGAGGGCGCAAGGGCAGGTGACTACCAGTACTGAAAGTACTACCCAAACAGCATCCTCAGGACTTATTGCCCACCAGGCTCCACCCACAACCACAGCCGTCAGCAGTACCGCCGCGACGAAGTAGCTGGCGACTGTGTCGGCGACTTTTGCCACTTTAGGTTTGTCCGCCTGTGCCCTGTCTAGCAGATTAAGAATCGCGCTCATTCGACCCTGCTGACTCTCGGTAACAATTTCAGCTTCGATTGGCTGATCGACGTTGATAGTACCGCCGGTGAGGGCGTCGCCACGATGGCGAGTTACCGGTAACGGCTCACCCGTAAGGGCTGACTCGTCGATACTGGCACGTTCACTGAAGAGTATCGAATCGGCAGGAATCGAGTGCCCCGGTTTAACCAGCACTCGATCACCCGCTTTAAGCTCTGCAAGTGGCACGAGGTGCTCCACTCCGTCTGCCAGTTTAATTGCAATGGCCGGTAGAAGATTAGCGAGTGCATTACCCGCAAGGCCTGTTCGGTGGCGTGCTTGCATCTCTAAGAAGCGGCCGATCAGCAGGAAGAAGGTAAACATACTGACCGAATCAAAATAGACTTCACCACCACCAAAAAGTGTCGCCCAGACGCTGGCGATATAGGCGCCGCCTATAGCAATTGAGACTGGGACATCCATACTCAGATGGCGCGTCTTAATATCGCGCATGGCGGCAATAAAGAAGGGGCGAGCGGCATAGAGAACAACGGGTGTCGCAACGATCAGACTGGTCCAACGAATGAAGGTTTCGATATGCGCTTCCATGGTGAAGTTGTCGCCTAGGTAGAGCGCCATCGCCATCATCATTACCTGCATCATCCCCACGCCAGCAACGCCTAAGCGACGCACAGCACGTTTATGCTCCTCTTGGTAGAGTTGCTCCTCGCGATTGGGGTGATAGGGGTGTGGGGTGTAGCCGATCGCTAGGATCTGTTGAAAAATTTGGCTCAGTTTTGCGCTCTCTGGATTCCACTGGAGTCGCGCGCGGTGGTTAGTGAGGTTGACACTGAAGCGTTCTACGCCCTCAAGTGACCCTATATGCTTCTCCAATAGCCATACGCAGGCGGCACAACTAATGCCCTCTATCACGAGGCTCGCTTCAGCTTGTTGAGGCGTCTGTAGCTTTACAAATTCACGCTGCAGTTCAGCCGAGTCATAGAGGCTCAGTTCCGCAGAGACTGAGGTACTGTTTTTGGTGTCGCAGGCCGGGCCCTCGCGGTGATCATAGTATTTGTCGAGACCCGAGCCGAGGATCGTCTGGGTGACGGCTCGGCAAGCGGGGCAGCAAAAAGACTCCACCTTGCCATGTATCTCGAGCTGAAAGTTACCCGACTTAGGCAGGGGGCTTGCGCAGTGAAAACAGCCTTTCTCAGCAGCTTCCATAGAACCGACTATTGAGCACCCAATTTGAAACTGCGTTGGTCGTAGGGTGGCAGTAGCTCAGCTTTTATGAGCCACTCTGCGCTCGCATCACTGAGCATCAGGTAGCGCTTGCCCTCTAGATTTGCCTGCAAGCTACCGAGGTAGACTCCCTGACCGTTGACGGAGCGCAGGGTGATTGTCTGATCATATTTCTGATGCGAGGGGTGTACCAGGTCGAGAGTGAGCTCATTTGGCATAGCTACATTGGAGCTCAGAGCTAGCCGGAGGTCGCCGGTTAGAGAGTCAACCAGCAACTCGCCTTTGATACCGCGATCAGACGCCGCAGAGACGCGGCTAAGATCGACATTGGTGCCGCGCGCAATTTTGTAGTAATCATCTTTAACGATGCCATCGCTAGTGGTGATGGCAATGTACATAAAGATACTGGCGTAGATAACCACAGCAATCAGCGGTGCTAGCACAAACCAGAGCCATTTCTGGTGATACCATGGGCCGATATCGTGGGTCTGCTCT
Organism: Oceanospirillaceae bacterium; assembly: GCA_013373575.1. GTDB lineage: Bacteria > Pseudomonadota > Gammaproteobacteria > Pseudomonadales > Balneatricaceae > Marinobacterium_E. The sequence continues at coordinate 10,907 of JABXHP010000037.1, forward strand.
TCCATTTAAACCTCGTATATATACTTTTGCGCCGAGTCCAGCAGGGCTGCAACTCGGCGCGGATTCTACCACAGAACTGGGGTAGGGGGGTTAGGGTGTAGGACCTATAAAGCGACTCTCTGAGGTTGCGCTAATGCTCTCGTCATTAACGGCAGTCACCTCAAACTCAATCTCATAATTGGGGCGCTCAAGTGCCCGCGGATCTACCTGAATGAAAATCGTATGGTCATACAACTCACCCGCTTCTACGCGCACTTCTGTCGCACCGACCAGTTCAGCGTACTCTAGACCTTCAAACGAGATGGTGTAGGTCATGTCCTGCTGCGACTTGTTTGCGATCTTCACCGAGTAGGTGTTGCGAATATCACCGTTACTCGCCGTCGTGTAGAGCTCGCCACGACCTCGAATCGTATCCACCTCAAGTGGTGTGCGTGTGAGTAGCACGTAGCTAAAGGCGCTAACCATCGCCAATAGTGCGACCAGATAACCGACAAGGCGCGGGCGAATCAGATGGGTCTTTCTGCCCTCCAGTTCGTGCTCGGTGGTGTAGCGCACCAAGCCTTTTTCGTATCCCATGCGCTCCATAATATCGTCACAGGCGTCAACGCAGGCGCCACAAGCGACACACTCGTACTGCAGTCCATCACGAATATCGATACCCACAGGGCACACCTGTACACAGTGGCCACAATCGATACAGTCACCCAGGCCCTCGGCCTTGTAGTCTGCATCGCGTTTGCGCGAACCACGGCTTTCGCCACGCTTCTCATCGTAAGAGATGATCAGGGTGTCTTGGTCAAACATCACCGATTGAAAACGTGCGTAAGGGCACATGTAGATACAGACCTGCTCGCGCAGCCAGCCTGCGTTGCCGTAGGTGGCAACCGCAAAGAAGGCGAGCCACCAGCTCTCCCAGGGTCCGAGATCCAGCACCAGGATATTCGGGATCAGCTCACGAATAGGGGTGAAGTAACCCATAAAGGCGACGGATGTCGTAACGGCGATAATAATCCAAATCGTATGTTTGGCGGCCTTGCGCATGAACTTTTCGGCACTCATCGGCTGCTTGTCACGTTTCATACGTGCGTTGCGGTCACCCTCAGCGATCCGCTCTGCCCACATAAAGAACCAGGTCCATACGAACTGCGGACAGGCGTAACCGCACCAGAGACGACCGGCAAACACAGTTACGAAGAAGAGGGTAAAGGCCAAGATAATAAGTAGCCACGAGAGCAGCATAAAGTCCTGGGGCCAGAAGGTTTGGCCAAAGATATGAAATTGACGACCTGGTAGATCAAAGTGGATCGCCTGTCTTCCATCATACTGCAGCCAGGACGCACCATAGAAAGCGACAAGCATTAGTGCGCTTGAGATAATACGCAGATTCTTGAAGATGCCCCTGTAGAACTTTACGTAGATATGCTCGCGTTCAGCATAGAGACTCACAACCTCTTTTTCGGGGGTTACATCTTTTACCGGTATCTGGCTCATCTAAGGCTTCCTGACACAGAAAAACAAATTGTATGGGCAGTATATTAGCAAAATAAAAAAGGCGACTTGATATATATCAGTCGCCTTTTTTTGATATCAGAGACGCTTACTTAGAGAGGCTGTAAACGTAGGCTGAGATCAGGTGGATCTTATCATCAGAGAGAAGATCTTTGTGCGCTGGCATTACACCGGCACGGCCCACTCGCAGTGTATGTGCTATCTGTTCGAAGCTGCCACCGTAGAGCCAAATGTTGTCAGTCAAGTTCGGTGCACCTAGTGCCTGCATCCCTTCACCCGTTGGCATGTGACATGCTGCACACAGCGTATTGAACTGTGTCTGACCACGTTCCGCGGCAGTGGCATTGTGCTCAGATCCGCTCAGGCTCAGTACGTAGTTTGTAACGTCCTGAATGCCATCTTCGCCCAGTATTGCACCCCAAGCCGGCATGCCGCCCTGACGACCATTTACGATTGTCGAAACAATCGTGTCAGGCTGACCGCCATAGAGCCAGTCGTTGTCGGTTAGGTTAGGGAAGCCGTAGGCGCCCACGCCACCAACACCGTGACACACCGAACAGTTGTTGGCGAACATCCGTTGGCCCATCTTCAGGCCAGTTTCGTTGCCAGGCTGGTTCAGCTCTTCAATAGAGAGTGCTGCATACTTAGCGAATACCGGTGCATACACCTCTTCAGCGTGCGCGATCTCCTCTTCCCACTGGTTGTACGAGGTCCAACCCAGCAGCCCTTTGAAGTTGCCCAGGCCAGGGTAGAGCGCCAGGTAACCCAGCGAGAAAACCACAGTGATGAGGAACATGTTAAACCACCACTTAGGCAGCGGGTTGTCATACTCCTCAATGCCGTCAAACGCGTGGCCAACAGTCTCTTCAGTTGTCTCTTTAAACTTTTCACTCTTGCGAGTGGCGAACAGCAGCCAGGTCACACCAAACACTACGGCTAGTGTGATGACCGAAATCCAAATGCTCCAGAAAGCACTCATCGTTCTACTCCTCCGTTACTCTCCTGATCCGCTTTGCGTGTGCGCTGATCCATCTCTTCATCTTTAAAGGGGAGCTCAGCTGCGTCATCGAAGCGCTTTTTGTTGCGTGGGTTCAGAACCCACACAAACAGACCAATGAAGGTCAGCAACATGATGACCGGTATATATGGACCGTAGGTTTCGTAACTCACTAATAATTACCGTTTGTTGGTGTACTCAGAATGCATTTTGCCCAGCGCCTGTAGGTAGGCTACGAGAGCGTCGATCTCATATTTGCCCTCTACATCTTCACGCGCTGTTGCGATCTGCTCGTCAGTGAATGGTACGCCAAGTTTGCGTAGCGCACTCATTTTCGCTGCAGTGTCGCGCCCCGTCAGCTTGTTCTCAAACAACCAAGGGTACGAAGGCATCTTAGACTCAGGTACCACGTCACGTGGATTGTAGAGGTGTGCCCTGTGCCAGTCATCAGAGTAACGACCGCCGACGCGAGCTAGGTCAGGACCCGTGCGCTTGGAGCCCCACAGGAATGGGTGCTCGTAGACGAACTCGTTTGCTGTTGAGTAGTGGCCGTAACGCTCGGTCTCTGCACGGAAAGGACGGATCTGCTGTGTGTGACACACGTGGCAACCTTCACGGATATAGATGTCGCGACCTTCGAGTTCAACAGCGGTGTACATACGTAGGCCTTCAATAGGCTTAGTAGTAGAGGTCTGGAAGAACAGAGGAACAATCTCTGCCAGACCACCACCGCTGATCACAACGATGATCAGCAGGATCATAAGTCCGAGTTTCTTTTCTATCGTTTCGTGTTTAATCATCTTAACTCTCTCCGGTCTGAATTACGCAGCGGCTACAGCCGGATCAGGGTTTTCAGCAGCGGCAACTTTGCTGCCGGCACGAACGGTCTGCCATACGTTGTAAGCCATCAGGAACATACCTGCGACGAAGAACATACCGCCCAACCAACGTACGAAGTAACCAGGGTGGCTCGCTTCCAGTGCTTCTACGAAGCTGTAAGTCAGCGTGCCATCTTCGTTGACTGCACGCCACATCAGACCCTGCAGGATGCCGTTCACCCACATCGCACAGATGTAGAGAACCGTACCGATAGTTGCTAGCCAGAAGTGCGTGTTGATGAGGGCAGTTGAGTACATCTGCGCCTTACCGAACAGCTTCGGAATCATGTGGTAAGTTGCGCCTATAGAGATCATCGCAACCCAACCCAGAGCACCCGCGTGTACATGGCCAATCGTCCAGTCGGTATTATGTGACAGTGCGTTTACAGTCTTGATAGCCATCATTGGGCCTTCGAATGTAGACATACCGTAGAAGGACAAAGATACAACCAAGAAGCGTAGGATAGGGTCAGTACGCAGTTTGTGCCAAGCGCCTGAGAGCGTCATCATACCGTTGATCATACCGCCCCAAGAAGGAGCAAGCAGAATCAGTGACATGACCATACCTACGGACTGTGTCCAGTCTGGCAGTGATGAGTAGTGCAGGTGGTGACCGCCCGCCCACATGTAGGTCGCGATCAGCGCCCAGAAGTGAACGATTGATAGACGGTATGAGTAGATTGGACGACCAGACTGTTTCGGTACAAAGTAGTACATCATGCCGAGGAAGCCGGCAGTCAGGAAGAAACCTACTGCGTTGTGGCCGTACCACCACTGCACCATCGCGTCTACAGTACCCGGGTAAACCGAGTAAGACTTGAACAGCGTCACTGGCATCTGGATGTTGTTAACGATGTGCAAAACAGCAACTGTGATGATGAAAGCCATGTAGAACCAGTTACCCACGTAGATGTGAGAGGTCTTACGGTTCTTAACAGTACCAAGGAAGACGATCGCGTATGAGATCCATACAACTGCAATCAAAATGTCGATTGGCCATTCGAGTTCAGCGTACTCCTTGGTGGAGGTAATACCCAGCGGCAAGGTGATTGCTGCCGCTACGATCACTGCCTGCCAACCCCAAAAGGTGAAGGACGCTAGACCGTCAGAGAAGAGACGCGTTTGACAGGTACGCTGTACAACGTAGTAGGACGTTGCGAACAGGGCGCTACCGCCGAAGGCGAAGATAACAGCATTGGTGTGCAGTGGACGCAAGCGCCCGAAAGAAAACCAAGGCGTATCGAAGTTGAGTGCTGGCCAGACCAACTGTGCAGCGATTAGAACACCTAGGCTCATGCCTACGATGCCCCAAACGACCGTCATGATGGCGAACTGGCGAACAACTCGATAGTTGTAAGTGTTTGCAGTTGCAGTGCTCATTTCATGCTCTCATCAAGCTTTGTGAATTGAAAAGGTTTAAATCCGGGCGAATTATGTTTGATAGATCAACATTTTTCAACGAACTAAACTCCTTTTTAGGGGGGTTTTTGTGCGCTGCAACACTCGCCCTAACGCCTCTTGGAGGCCCTTTTACGGACTGTGAACTCTCTGTAGTACCTCTATAACCATCTGAATTTATTATATTTATTTATAAATTTCTTCTGGTTATTGTCTAATAATTTTGAGCTTTATTAGCTGGCTTCGACTTTAGGGGTGTTTCAACGATTGCGTTCAGTTTGATTTATATCAATATTGGCTGTCACGCCTAAGGGGTGTAGTGGACCGACCAAGCAATGCCTTTGCATTTATGCGTTCGGGTCGCTGTGTTAGAGTGCGCGCTTCATGTGAAGCGAGGATGCCGGGGTGTTGAGTAACTTATTGATCTATTGTCGTGCAGGATTTGAGTCCGAAGCGGCCATTGAGATCTCCACTCGAGCAGCTGAGCTTGGATTCTATGGCTACCCCAAGTTCACAGTTAATAGTGGTTACATACTGTTTCACATCCAAGCGCCGCAGAGTGCACTTGAGTTGATGAAGGTTCTGAAGTTCCGTCGACTTATCTTTGCGCGTCAGTGGATTGCCTGCACCGAGCCTCTCACACAGGTCAGCACTAAGGATCGTATTACACCGATCTTAACTGCTGCAAAGGAGCTGCCCCAGTCAGCCGAACTGCTAGTGGAGAGTGCTGATACCACGGAGGGTCGTAACCTCAATGGCTTTGCGCGCAAGTTTAGCTCCGCACTTGCCGGTGCTCTGCGTCAATCAGGGTTAATGTTGCCCCGCAAACAGCGAGCAGATTGGCGCACACATCTCTTTGTTATCGATGGCCAGACCTTCTGGCTCGGCGTTTCGCCGATCAAAAACAGCTGTCGCTGGGAGCAGGGGATATTGCGGCTAAAGTTCCCACCTACTGCACCGAGTCGCTCAACACTCAAGTTAGAGGAGGCGTGGCACTGGTTTATCCCCAAGCAGCAGTGGCAAGAGAAGAT
>JABXHP010000082.1 GCA_013373575.1 Oceanospirillaceae bacterium
CGATTGAACAGTGGAATCTGCTCTTTGTACTCTTTAATGCGGGATTCGTAGCTAGGCATCACCTGACGCACAAACTCGAGGGCTTGCTGGTGAGCGCTCTTATCGTCGATCAGCACTTCGCCGATATCAGCACGCAGATAGTCGCGTACAGCACGAATGACAACATTACTCTCCTGGTAGATGAGGAATGGAGCTGCACGGTCGTTAACATTGGTGATCGCTTCCCAGACAGTTGCCAGGTAGTTCAAATCCCACTGTAGCTCTTCTGTGCTGCGGCCGATACCTGCAGTACGGATGATCACGCCCATACCCTTTGGGAGCTCCAGACCTGACATCGCATCTTTCAGCTGAGTGCGCTCTTCGCCCTCAATGCGGCGAGAGATACCACCTGCACGCGGGTTGTTTGGCATCAATACTAAGTAACGTCCAGCTAGGCTGATGAATGTTGTGAGGGCAGCACCTTTGGAGCCGCGTTCCTCTTTCTCAACCTGGACGATGACCTCAGTACCCTCTTTTACGAGTTCACGGATATTAGGGCGCTGGCCGCGCTCCGGGGATCCGTTGAAGTACTCGCGTGAAATCTCTTTCAGAGGTAGGAAGCCGTGGCGCTCAGCACCGTAATCTACGAATGCTGCTTCAAGGCTGGGCTCTACTCGGGTAATCCGCCCTTTGTAGATATTCGCCTTTTTCTGCTCGCGGTTGGTTGATTCGATATCCAGATCGTACAAGCGTTGGCCGTCCACCATCGCTACGCGCAACTCCTCTGGTTGAGTCGCGTTTATTAGCATTCTTTTCATTAAAATCAGTCTCTTACAGCGACGGCGGCAGAGTTCGGGACACAATTCGAGCGGGACTGGTCTTTCGGATTCGACGCGTTATTGCTCCGGGATTTGTACCGGGCGTGCGGATCTGCGGTGGAGGAAACGCCAACCTATATCGTTATAGTTGCTTGCTGTTACTGCGAGACCAAACTGTGATCGAGCAGGTTCCTGGTAAGCGTGCATCTCCACCTGCAACCAGTCGCTGAGCGCATCAGCGAGTCTGCAGGCGTAGCCTGAATAAACTTGTACATTTAACTTCGACGCAAATGCGACTTTTTTGAGCCGCTTGGGGTCTGAAGCACAGCGCTGGAAGAGGCGCGAATCGCAGGGAATTGTTCTCATCTGCGTTCACCGCGAAGAAGCTCTGAAATTAGTTAAGGCTTTCTCCTCTCAGCAGCGATAGAATATAGCACACTTATTACCCCTATCATCAATTAATCTTACTGTCTATCCATGTCCCAAAGCGACAACGCCACTGCCAATGCCCCCAAAGTCCAATTTGTCGAGATCGAAGACGATCAAGCTGGACAGCGTATCGACAACTTTTTACGCACAGCGTTAAAAGGGGCACCGAAGAGTCTTATCTATCGCCTCTTGAGGAAGGGAGAAGTACGCGTGAATAAAAAGCGTACAAAGCCCGAGTACAAGCTTCAGGGTGGAGATGTTGTCCGCATTGCGCCTGTTCGTCTGCCAGAGAAAGGCGAGGCGGCGCCGGTAAGTGACTCTCTTATTGCCCATCTTGAAGCAGCGATTCTGTTTGAAGATGATCGGCTCATGGTTCTTAACAAACCCTCCGGTCTTGCTGTTCACGGTGGCAGCGGTGTATCCCTAGGTTTAATCGAAGCGGTACGCAAACTGCGACCCGATTGCCGTTTTCTCGAACTGGTGCACCGGATCGATCGAGATACGTCTGGTTGCATCATGATTGCGAAGAAACGCTCCATGCTCAGGGTATTGCATGAAGCGCTGAGGGAGCGCAAGGTGAGCAAGATTTACCACGCATTGGTAGTCGGGCGCTGGGAGTCACGTCACAAGCGCATCGATGCGCCATTGCTGCGAGCCGAAGTGCGTTCCGGTGAGCGTTTTGTGAAGGTCGATAGCGAAGGTAAAGCATCGGTAACTGACTACAAAGTGCTGCGGCGCTTCGGTGATTTGGCCACTTTAGTGGAGGCGCGCCCGAAAACTGGTAGGACACATCAAATTAGGGTGCACTGTCAGTTTACCGGGCACCCGATTGTGGGTGATAGCAAATATACTCTCGATGAGGATAATCAACGATTTAGAGACCTGGGTTTTAAGCGTTTGATGTTGCACGCGGCAGGTCTGGTAGTTAGCCTTCCAGAGGGAGAGAGGTTAGAAGTGAGTGCCCCTCTTGATCCAGCCTTAGTTACCCTGCTGGACAAGCTCCAATAGTTTTGTTGCGGACAAAGAGATAGATGTCAGATATAGAACAGCGAATTTTTGCAATTTCAGACCAGCTACTCGAGCAGGGTGAGCTTCCCTCTATCGATCGCCTGATTGAGGAGACCGGCCTCGAGCGTCACGAAGTGGAACTCCCGTTTTCACACTGGACAGCTGCATTTATGGAGGCTAGAGACGCCTCGCCTAAATTGAGTCAGAAGTCGCGTCAAGCTCCCCCTGAAATGTTGCAGATGCAGCTTCGACAGATATGGAGCGCCGCTCTGGATGAGGCGGTCGGTATTGTTCGTGACGAGATTAGCGCCTCTCGTGTGAGTGAAGAGGAGGAGCGCAGATCTGTTCGTGATCAAATACGCGACTCTGAGTCGCGCTATCGCGAACTAGAGCGAAAATACCGCGACCAGAATGCACTGATTGATAAGGGCACCCAGACCGTCCGCACATTGGAGGCAGAGATTACGGTCCTTAAAGCCAACCTCGCATCGGAAACTAATCAGCGCAAAAAATTTGAGCAGCAACGGGCAAACGCTGAGTCGGAACTCTCTCAGCTGCGCAAGCAGTACGAAGATGGTAAGAAACTCTTTGATCAGCGCATCAAAGAGGAGCAACGCCAAGCGTTGGAGGCTGTGAGCCGTGCCGAGGTGGAGACCCGCCACTATCGTAACGCTTTGGAGAAAGTACGTGATGAGTCGGGACGTAGTGAAGCAGAATTGACGCGTCAGGTGCATGAACTACAAGCTCAGAGCGCCAGAAAAGACGCTCGCATCGATATGCAAGAGGCGACTATTTCTGATCTCGAGAAAGAGTTAGAAGAGCTCAAGCAGACGCTGGCGAGCTACAGTCGCGAGATCTCAACAGTTAATGCTAAGCTGTTAAAAGAGGGCAATAGCACCCGTCGCCAAGAGGCTCGTATCGCTGAGCTTGAAGAGGAAAATAGACGTCTGGCTCAGCGTCAGACGGTCTCCTCCAATGAAGCTTCGAAGCGAGAAAATGCACTGCGACAGCAGGTCAAAGAGCGTGATGAGCAGCTGACCCGCGCGAATGCGCGTGTAAACTCCCTTGAGAAGCGAGTGACCACCCAAGAGGATCAAATTCGACGGTTGAACGCTCGACTTTAGGTGAGTTGAGCATATCTCTTTTTGATATGCTTAGATTAAAGTGTTATATTGCTTCGTACTAACGATTAGGCCAAGTAGCGACTTTGTGAGCGCTATTTATCGCTTCATTTGGAGTACACAATGAAACTGCAGCAGCTGCGCTATATCTGGGAAGTTTCCAAGCACGATCTAAACGTGTCGGCAACAGCCCAGAGTCTCTACACATCTCAACCAGGTATTTCGAAGCAGATTCGTCTTTTAGAGGATGAGTTGGGTGTTGAAGTATTTGCGCGCAGCGGTAAACACCTGACTCGTATCACTCCAGCGGGTGAGGCGATTCTCGACATTGCTGGTGATATTCTGCAGAAGGTAGACTCGATTCGTCAGGTTGCCCAAGAGCACAGTGATGAACGCAAAGGCAGTCTATCTGTTGCCACAACGCACACTCAGGCGCGCTATGCGCTACCGCCAATTATCAATGACTTCATTAAAAGCTACCCCGAGGTCTCCCTGCATATGCATCAGGGTAACCCAGTGCAGATCTCTGCGATGGCAGCGGATGGTGACGTTGACTTCGCCATAGCAACAGAGGCTATAGGTGGGCACTCTGATCTAGTGATGATGCCTGTATACCGTTGGAACCGCTCTGTTGTGGTGCCGAAAAATCACCCGCTTGCGCAGGTCGAGAAGGTAACCTTGCAAGATCTAGCGCGCGTGCCGATTGTCACTTATACCTTCGGCTTTACCGGTCGTGGAGATCTGGACAAGGCCTTCCGCAAAGAGGGGCTTGAGCCGCGCATCGTGTTCACTGCGGTCGACTCTGATGTCATTAAGACCTATGTTCGTCTCGGTTTGGGTGTCGGTATTATCGCTTCAATGGCGGTGGACCAGCAGCTTGATGATGACCTAGTAGCCTTGGATGTCAGTCATCTATTCCCAGACTCCGTTACCAAGATCGGATTCCGTAAAGGGACCTTCCTGCGCGGTTACATGTACGAGTTTATTCGTGCATTCGCACCTCACCTAACACCTGAAGTTATTGAGCGGGTGCAGGGGTGCACCAATAGGGCTGAGGTTGATGAGCTCTTCAATGGCTTTGAGATGCCGCGTCGTTAAAAGCAGCTAGCTGTTGGGCATTGAAAGGGTGCCACTAAATCGCTAGAGTGCAGTCAAATTTTATTTGGAGACGATTTAGTGGAACTCGCATGTCTTGACCTTGAAGGTGTCCTCATTCCGGAAATTTGGATTGCATTTGCAGAAGAGACCGGTATTGAGGAGCTCAAAGCTACTACCCGAGATATCCCTGACTACGATGTGCTGATGAAACAGCGCTTGCGTATTCTTGATGAGCACGGCCTAAAACTGCCACAGATTCAAGAGACGATAAGCCGTCTAAGTCCGCTTCCTGGTGCGCAAGAGTTTGTAGACTGGCTGCGTGAGCGTTTTCAGCTGATTATTCTCTCTGATACTTTCTACGAGTTTGCGGCGCCCTTGATGGCTCAGTTGGGTAATCCAACACTCTTCTGTCATAAGCTCGAAGTTGATGAGACGGGTAGAATTACTGACTACACACTGCGTCAGCGCGACCCGAAGCGTCAATCTGTGCGCGCGTTTCAGCTACTTAACTACCGCGTGATTGCCGCAGGCGACTCCTACAATGATACTACCATGCTGGGTCAGGCGGAGCAGGGTATTCTGTTCCACGCACCGCAGAATGTGATTGATGAGTTCCCGCAGTTCCCTGCAGTGCATAACTACGAAGATCTGAAAAAAGCATTCCTTGCGGCGAGTACCCGCGACCTGTCGCTGTAATTCGTCACTCAGAGCTGGGTCAATATCCTTGGCCCAGCGTCGGTCCTCTATGATTAATCGTTCCGAAATTAGCTCTCATCGCGAAACGCTTGAAGTTTCGGGGCATCGCCTTGTCTACCGCACATACACTCATGCTGATGCTTCCACCTCTAGACGACTAGTGCTTATACACGGTGCAGGTGTCGCTGGGCGCTACACTTGGGAAGCCTTGCAGCGGTTTTTAGGTAGCTGGTCTGAAATTCTAGTTCCTGACCTTCGCGGCGCGGGGGAGACCTGCAGTCTCGATGCAGAGGAGCACCCGTTCAGAGTAGATGAGCTAGTCGACGATATGATCGCACTAGTTGATCATCTTAAGTGGCAACAGTTCGACCTCGGCGGATACTCGCTGGGCGGGCTGGTGTCCATGTTGATGAAGCAGCGCTTAGGCTCGCGAGTTCAGAAACAGTTTTTGCTTGAGAGCGCGGTGCTAGATCGACTTGAATGGGAAGAGACGGTTCAAGTGCGTCAATCTTTTGCAAAAGCGGCGGCAGTGCTACATCAAGATGATGCTCAGAGGGGGATTAAACAGTTCCTGGATACTATTTCACCGAACCGCCGTGTCAGTCCTCAGGTAGAGAAGCTGACGATAGAGCGCTTAGGTGAACGGGCAAAAGGCTTTGCTCATGCACTAGAAGCTGTTACTGCCGCTATACATGAGCTCAATCGAGAGGAGTTGCTTGCGGCCCAGGGTGATGTTTCAAACTTCATCGGCGGGCTAAGCGTTGACCCCATGCATCAACTGCACCGCGCGTTAGCTCAACGTATGCCAAACTGGCACTACTTTCTCATTGCGGGTACGGACCACTCCTTGCCTTACCAGAAGCCTCGGCAGATCGCCAAACTGATGGACCAGGAGCTCGAGCGCTATCTGATGCCCCATCTGAAGCAAAGCTAGGCACTATCCCTAAATTATGCCTTTGGCATCTTGTAGGCCTATTTTTGTCTGACTCATACGTAATCTAACCTCCGTCTGCTAGAATACTTTTAGCTAATCTAATAATTAATAGGCATTACAGGGATGTATAACACCCTAAAGGGTCTGAGAGTTAAACCCACGCTTCAGTTCGCCCGCTACGCTCTGAGTGCAGCGCTAGCGCTGTTGGCGCTCTTGATGGGCGCGCATCTATTCGAATACGACCACCTCCTTGAGCTGTCCGGCGCGCCCAACACTTCGGCCCACACACTTTTGATGCTCGCGGTTTTGGGTATTGTGGTCGCGATAAAGCCGGTTCTGGCTGATCGCAAAATGAGTTCTGCACTGTCGATGGCGCTTTGTGGCTATATTTTGACGATCAATGCACTTGAGAAAAATAGCGACATTGATATGTGGATAGGGAGTGTTATCAATCATCAGCATGACAGCTGGACCGATAACGGCACTTACGTCTCGATATTCTGCTTATCTCTGGCAACAACACTGCTGCATACTCGCTACACCACTTTAGGTGTCGCGTTGGCGTTTGTTACCGGATCAGCCACTATCCATCTCCTGCCAGGCTATTTTTACTTCGACTACTATCTCGAAAATCAGATGGGGCCTATTACCGCAACGTTAATACTGCTTTTCGGAACAGTCATCTTGCTACGCTACGCTCCTGTGCGAGAAATTCGTTCGAGGTTGGTCCGCCCCCTGGCTTTTCGATATCTAGTCTCTATGGCGCTTCTCGGTTTGGTTATTCAGCTCTCTATTGTCGCTTATGATGCGTACCATAATATCTTTACAACAACCCTCGAATTAATGGCGGTTGCCTTACCTTTTCAATACCTGCTCTTTCGTCACGCCCTTGGATCTTCAGTCGTTATAACCCAGCTCTATCGCTATGCTGATGATATGCACCTACGTGCAACCATCGACCCCTTAACACGGTGTGGCAATAGACTTTCGGTTGAAGAGCATCTTGACGAGTTCAAAAAGAACGGTGTGCGCAGCGTCGGTGTAATAATTTTAGATATCGACCTGTTTAAAAAGGTAAATGATAAGTATGGACATGCCGCGGGTGATGAAGTTCTCAAGTACCTCGCTCGGTTAATTCGCCAAACTATCCGTCGCACCGACCTTTTTATTCGATGGGGCGGAGAGGAGTTCTTGGTCATCATGCCTGGAGGTGCTCTGGAAACTACCTTCAGTGTCGCAGAGACTCTCCGTCACTCCGTGGAGCAGGCGACTTTTCCGGCGGTTGGTAAAATCACCATAAGTTTGGGTGTATCCCAAGGGGATATTATAAGCTTTGACCAGCTGGTATCTCATGCAGATAGTGCACTTTATCAATCAAAATCGGCTGGCCGTAATCAGACAACCAAAGCCACGGACGAGTTTATGTCTGAACTTCACAATCAAAGTATAAGCCTCAGTCAGCGGGAGCTTGAGGCCGCTTTGATGAATGGTGAATTCTACTTCGTCGCTCAACCAGTCGTTGATGTTGTCGCAAAGTCGTTTATCGGATTTGAGGCTCTTCTGCGATGGAAAACAGAGGACGGTAGCGTCCGTCTGCCGAATATGTTTATTGATAAACTTAACCAGTTAACGGCTCAGAATAGAGATCTTTACGAAGTCTTGGTCGAGCTGCGGCGGAAATTCATAGAGAGCCTATCAACGCACTTCCCAGAAGCTTATGTAAGTTTTAACGTTGCTTTGGATGAAGTCGAAACCCCTGCGTTTAGGCAATCTATAGCGCAAATGTTAGATGTAGCAGCCGTTTATGAAAGACAGGTTATGCTGGAGATATCAGAGCGATCGGTTACTAGCAGCGTCGATGTAAGCAGCGTCAATGAGACGATCGAACGCTTACAGAGCTCAGGGGTTATTTTTTCGCTTGATGATTTTGGTTCGGAGTCCAACAGCCTCCAGCGCCTCATGCAACTCAATGTGAGTCATGTAAAGCTTGATCGTGTGGTGGTTAACGCACTCTCTAAGGAGGGGCGCTCGCTTCAGGTGCTAGCATCTTTAGTGCTAATGATGCATCGTCTCAAGATAAATGTCGTCGCGGTCGGTGTAGAGGATAATCTGCGCTCGATATTGCTTAAGAATATCGGCTATAAACATCAGCAAGGCTTTTTTCACTGCGAGCCTCAACTCCTGGCGCAGTTTCTTGATGATCTACCCCCCAACGCCTGACTCGCTACTCAAAGGACTCCATAAGGACTCCATCAAAAAGTCCCGAATGTTACCCCTTAGGCTGAAAGGTACAACTGCGTCCAACATGCTGAGCAACTACTGCCATTAATGATCGTAGTGGTTATCAAAAGTCTCAACAAGATGAATGTCTGTTCTAAGCTCGGCCCTTCGGGGCTTTCAGGGACCTACTTACACTCTTCTTAGGCCAAACTGTCGACAATGTTAGCCTTTTGGCGGATTGTAGAGCCACTTTTTGCGTGGATAATGGACTTATCTAATTAAGATTGTCGACAATCCATGACTGACACATCCACGTTAATCTCAGACCTTGAACAGAATCGCACACTGGCAGACCGTGTATGTCAGCAGATTATTACTGCGATCGTGAAGGGCGAAATTCCTACAGGTAGCAAGATCTCTGAGACTGATCTTGCGCGCACCTATGGCATAAGCCGAGGCCCTTTGCGTGAGGCGCTGCGCCGGCTCGAGGGTTTGCGCCTTATAGAACGCAAGCCGCATATTGGCGCCCGCATTGTTGAACTTAGCGTCAAAGAGCTGCTTGAAATCTACCGCGTGCGTGAAGCGCTCGAGGGTATGGCGTGCCGATTAGCCGCCATCTCGATGCCGCAAGAGGAGATCGATAGCCTGCGTGCTCTGCTGGATCAACACCAGCAGAATATTGAGCAGCAAGAGGGTCAGGCGTACTTTCAGAAAGAGGGTGATCTCGACTTTCACTACCGCATTGTGATGGCCTCAGGTAACTCTAAGCTGCAAGAACTGCTAGCCGCAGATCTCTACCACTTGGTACGTATGTACCGTTACCAGTTCAGTCTTTCTAGCTCGCGTCCAACCTTGGCGTTGCGCGAGCACCACCAGATACTCGATGCAATTGAGACGCGCGATGAGGAGTTGGCAGAACTTCTTATGCGTCGTCATATCAGTGCATCGCGTCGCAATATCGAATCTAAATTGAACCCCCAGAACTCAACTCATCAGGAGAGTAACTAATGGCTAATTCTATGTCCCCAGGCGCTAAGTTCCGCAAAGCGCTGGCTGATAATAAGCCGCTGCAGGTCGTCGGTACGTTTAACGCATACAACGCAATGATGGCTACTCGCGTGGGTCACCAAGCGATCTACCTATCAGGTGGTGGTATTGCGAACGCCTCATACGGTCTTCCTGACCTCGGTATGACCTCGCTTAATGATGTTATGGAGGATGTGCGTCGCGTCACTGCAGCCTGTGATACGCCACTGATGGTCGATATCGATACGGGTTGGGGGGGCGCATTCAATATCGCACGCACAGTTAAAGAGATGATCCGTGGCGGTGCGGCGGCATGTCACCTCGAAGATCAAATTGCGCAGAAGCGTTGTGGCCACCGTCCTAACAAAGAGATTGTCTCTATGGCAGAGATGGTTGACCGTGTGAAAGCGGCAGTTGACGCTAAAACTGATGAGGATTTCTTCATTATTGCGCGCACCGATGCGTTCCAGATGGAGGGTTTGAATGCCGCTGTCGAGCGTGCTCAGGCCTGTCTTGAAGCCGGTGCCGACGGTATCTTCGCTGAGGCGGTACACACTCTGGAAGATTACAAAGCCTTCTCTGATGGCATCAACGGTGGTCACTTGCTGGCAAATATTACTGAGTTTGGTGCCACGCCGCTTTTCAATAAGGAGGAGCTGGCAGAGAACGGTTGTACGATGGTGCTCTACCCGCTCTCGGGTTTTCGCGCGGCGAACAAGGCAGCACTCAATGTCTATGAGCATCTACTCAAAGATGGTGACCAGAAAGCGGTGGTCGACACTATGCAGACGCGTATGGAACTTTACGATTTCCTCAACTACCACGACTTCGAACAGAAGCTCGACGCGCTGTTCCAGGAAGGTAAAAACAAGTAATCCACTCAACTAACGTGGCGGCGTATCAACGCTTTTTCGCCACGTTAGGATGAACACTACTTAGGAGAAGATAATGGCTGAAGCAAAAGTATTAAGTGGCGCGGGGCTGCGTGGTCAATCTGCAGGTCAGACAGCACTCTGTACTTGTGGCGTATCCGGTGCGGGCCTAACCTACCGTGGTTATGACATCAAAGATCTAGCTGATAATGCGCAGTTTGAAGAAGTTGCCTACCTACTGCTCTACGGTAAGTTGCCCAACCAGGCTGAGCTTGATGCATACAAAGCGCGTCTAAAAGGGATGCGTGCGTTGCCTGCGGCACTGAAAACTGTGTTGGAGAACATCCCTAAAGATGCGCACCCGATGGATGTGATGCGCACAGGTGTTTCGATGCTGGGTAACCTAGAGACCGAAGAGGATTTCAGCGAGCAGTTAGACCACATTGATCGCATGCTGGCGGTTTTCCCTGGCATCATCAACTACTGGTACAACTTCTCGCACAAGGGTATCCGTATCGAGACAGAGACTGACGCAGACTCAATTGCTGAGCAGTTCCTCTGGACGCTGCACAACAAGAAGCCTGAGCCGCTGCACACTCAGGTAATGCACGCATCGTTGATTCTCTACGCTGAGCACGAGTTCAACGCCTCTACCTTCACTGCACGTGTCTGTGCTTCCACGCTATCTGACATTCACAGCTGTGTGACCGGTGCTATCGGCTCACTGCGTGGTCCGCTGCATGGTGGCGCAAACGAAGCTGCGATGGCGATGATCGAGAATTGGAAGTCGGCCGATGAAGCGGAAGAGCAGATCATGGGCATGCTTGCGCGTAAAGATAAGATCATGGGCTTTGGTCATGCGATCTATAAGGATAACGATCCACGCAACGCGATCATCAAAGGCTGGTCTAAAAAGCTCTCTGAACAGGTGGGTGATACCCATCTCTATGCTGTCTCTGAGCGCGTTGAAGCGGTTATGTGGCGTGAGAAAAAACTCTTCTGCAACGCTGACTTTTTCCATGCATCGGCTTACCACTTCATGGGTATCCCAACCAAACTGTTTACACCAATCTTTGTCTGCTCTCGTGTATCAGGCTGGACTGCACATGTAATGGAGCAGCGCGCGAACAACCGTATTATCCGTCCAAGTGCTGATTACACTGGCCCAGAGTCTTCAGTCTGGGTTGATATCGCAGATCGCGCATAACAAGAAGGTGATTTAGAGAATGAATACTGAATACCGTAAATCACTCGGTGGCACAGGTCTCGATTACTTCGATACTCGCGCAGCCGTTGACGCTATCGAAGCTGGCGCCTATGCCAAGCTGCCGTACACCTCACGTGTGTTGGCTGAGCAATTGGTGCGTCGTTGCGAGCCAGAGGCACTAACCGATTCACTGAAACAGCTGATCGAGCGCAAGCGCGACCTCGATTTCCCTTGGTACCCCGCACGTGTTGTCTGTCATGATATTCTGGGTCAGACTGCATTGGTCGACCTCGCCGGTCTGCGTGATGCGATCGCCGATCAGGGTGGTGATCCATCTAAGGTAAACCCAGTTGTTCCCACTCAGCTGATTGTTGACCACTCTTTGGCAGTTGAAGCGGCTGGCTTCGATCCTGACGCGTTCGAGAAGAATCGGGCGATTGAAGATCGTCGTAACGAAGACCGCTTCCACTTTATTGACTGGACCAAGACAGCGTTTGAAAACGTGGATGTGATTCCAGCCGGTAACGGCATCATGCACCAGATCAACCTAGAGAAGATGTCACCGGTTATTCAGGCACGCGATGGCGTGGCCTATCCGGATACCTGTGTGGGCACTGACTCGCACACACCTCACGTCGATGCATTGGGTGTTATCGCAATCGGTGTGGGTGGTTTGGAGGCTGAAACAGTCATGCTGGGTCACCCATCAATGATGCGTCTCCCAGATATCGTGGGTGTTAAGCTTACCGGCAAGCGCAACCCAGGCATCACGGCGACTGATATCGTACTGGCACTC
>JABXHP010000006.1 GCA_013373575.1 Oceanospirillaceae bacterium
AGCACGCAAGAGGCGTTTGAGGAGAACTCCAGCTGGCTCATCAAATATACGCTCTTCTGGGTTGTAATGATGGGTCTCCTATTGGTTCGCAACCCTAAGTGGTTTGGCGATGAGACCCCATTCGATATCCTTCTGCGTCGTGCAAAGCAGGCGATTGACTGGTTAAGAGTCCGTTAACTCTATGGGCGTATTTGCTGTTCTTCTGGCCAGTGCTCTCTGGGGAACCACTGGTACCGCAGCGAGCTTTGCCCAGGGGCTGAGCCCGCTCGCTATTGGTGCTTTTGCGATGGGCGTAGCAGCGCTGCTGCTGGGGTTGCGCTCGGCTCGATCACTGGCGAAATATGCTAAATCGCTCAGCGCCAAGCCTCTGCTACTGTTGGCCGGGGCGACTTCCGTGGTTTGCTATCCTCTCGCTTTCTACAGCTCGATGCACCTCGCTGGAGTCGCCATAGGAACCGTGGTCTCTATAGCAAGTGCACCTCTTTTCGCCGCGCTGCTCGAACGGCTTATGGATGCTAAGCCGATCACTCTGCGTTGGACACTGAGCTTTCTTGTAGGGGTTATTGGTATTGCGCTGCTCTATCTGGGGAAGGTGACGCCCGCTGAGGAGGCAGGTGGTAGTGCGATGCTATTTGGAGTCATACTGGGTCTCGTCGCAGGTCTTGCTTACTCCGCTTATACCTGGGTGGTGAAGAGACATATTGAGTCCGGCATAGAGTCGGGTGCCTCCATGGCGGCGCTCTTTTTGCTAGCAAGTCTCGTGCTGCTGCCTTCGCTGGCTATAACAGGCGAGAATCTGTTCGCCAACATAACCAATGCTGCCGTGGTTATTTACATGGCACTCGTGCCGATGTTTTTAGGTTATCTTGCCTTCGCCTATGGTCTGCGTACCGTGAGTGCAAGTAGCGCAACGTTGATCACGCTATTAGAACCTGTAGTGGCGGTGCTGCTGGCGATCGCTCTGTTGGGTGAGCAGTTTGCACTGATCGGTTGGATCGGTTTAGTAGCCGTTTTCCTCTCCATACTTATCCAGCTTCGCTAAGAAAATGGGGTTTTGGGAGTCCATCCCATCAGCCTAGTCTAAACTTTAACGAAAGTACCCCTGAGGCTTTTCGGGCTTTTATAAGAACCGTTTAGGGCTCGTGTAAAAACCGTTAAGGACTTATGTAAAAAAACAGTTTAGGACTATTTTCGGACTCTGTATGAAATTGGCTAGCTTCGACCAGCTCTCTGCTCGCACTGGTGCATCGCTCTACCTGTTTTGGGGTTTGGCCTTTCTTGCACTGGAGCTCGCTTTTACGCTGGACTACGGCAAGAATTGGTTTGAGGTCGGTATTGGTACTGCTGTCATTTGGGGGACGATCTGGCTGGGAATGCTCCTGTTAGGTCGTCGAGCACAGCTCTGGTTTTATCGCCTCGCTATCTGGCTCTGGTTCGCCTCCATTGCCTACCTTCTAGGTATCAGTCTCATTGATATTCTCGCCAACCCTGATTTGGACTCAAACGGGCAGTTTACGGTCTCGGATCTGTGGCCAATCGCGCAGCTGCTGCTGTTGAGTCCAGGCTATATCTCTCTGCAACTCTACGGTGAGTTACCCGTTTACATCGATATGGCGCAGTTTCTCGAGCTGCAAACAGACCTTCAGGGTGTGGTTTGGTTCCAAGTATGGAGTCTATCGCTACTGCACTATCTATTGATCCTACAGATCGTCTGGTTCGATCGTCTCGCTGAGGCAAGATTTGGCGAACGTCTGGAGGAGGTTGAGACAAGCCTCTATTTCGCAACGTCTCGTCGGCGTCCCCTAGAGGATTAGTTTCAGTATATGCCCGAGTTGGTGCTGATCCTGCTCGCCGAGGTGTCTTAATACCTGCTCTGCACACTGCTTGAATCCTTGACTCGCATCCTGGTAGATCTGCTCTCCGGCCTTGGTAAGTACAACTAGGCTCACGCGTGCATCTCGCGGGTTTGCCTCCTTCTCAACCAACCCAATCTTCTCCATCGGATTTAGTAGTCGAGTGATTCCCGAAGGGGTGAGTCCGACATGCGTGGCAAGGTCCACTCGGCGCATACGCCCGTCTTTAGCTTGGTGAAGGTGATTCAAAACAAGGTATTCAGAGAGTCCAATGCCCTGTAGTGAGAGAGGTCCTGATAGTTGTCGATTAATGCTGGCATTTAGCTCTATCAGATTTAGCAGGAGTTCTGTTGAATCCATTTTGCTTTCCATATGTTTGAGTAGTCAAGCATTTTTAAAGTTTACTCCGTTAATGAGCCGATTGAAATGGCTCTGCAAGTGTTGGTTGAGAACGTTGACGAGGAGTACTCAGGGAAAAAGGTGCGAAGTACGTCCATGTCTTATCTGTCCAGATAGGAAGAACTCTATTAAAAATTAGCGCTGAAACTGTCCCGGATTTGAAGGAACCTAAACAGAAGTTCAGTCAGTTTAGATTCTTGTTGGGAGACGGATATGCGCTTTCATTCATGCCCAAGTGCGTTTGGTTTGGCGATAGGTTTAGTATCTACAGCGGTAGTTGCGGGTCCCGAACCGGGAAGAACCGATCAACTGCTAGTCAAATTTGACTCAAACTTTGTCAACGGCGCGAGTGAAGCGCGTCGCCTCGGAGAGTCGCTTGGTAAAGAGCTAAAGTATGTGCGCGAGACCCCAACGGGTCGTGTACTTTTCGCGCTTCCAGAAAAGGCATCCAATAGAGCGGTAGAGAAGTTTGCTAAGGCGATTCAGCGTATGCCCGGTGTAAGCTACGCTGAGGCTGATATCAATTTAGTCGCATTCTCCACTAACGACCCCTACAGAGAGCAGTACCAGTGGCACTACAAAGGGCCAAACCAAGGCCAACCTGGCGGGCTTAACGTTGAGTCTGTCTGGGGTGCGCTGGATACAACCTACACCGAGGTGGTTGTAGCTGTTTTAGATACAGGTATCACTCCACATCCAGATTTGGATGCCAATGTTATTGCTGGTTACGACATGATTTCTGATCCGAATCGCGCTAAGGATGGCGATGGACGGGATACAGATCCAACGGACCAGGGGGATAGCACGGACCCAACACGTCGTAGCAGTTGGCACGGTACCCATGTCGCAGGCACCGTCGCCGCGGTAAACGACAACGGCCTGGGTATGGCTGGGGTCGGTGGTAATCGCGTGAAAGTGATGCCAGTGCGCGTACTTGGAGTGGGTGGCGGTAGCTACGCCGATATTGGTGATGCGATCCTCTGGTCAGCCCAGCAGGGGGTAAGGGTGATTAACATGAGCCTTGGTGGGCAGAGCAGCTGCAGTCCTGGTTCTTACATGCAGGAGGCGATCAATACCGCGGTGTCGGCCGGAGTAACGGTGGTGGTATCCGCAGGTAATAGCAACGCAGATACCGTCAACTTTACCCCAGCCAGTTGTCAGAACGTCATAAATGTTGCCGCTGGTAACGCTGCTGGTGGTCGCAGCTATTACTCAAACTATGGAGAACTGGTTGATTTGATGGCTCCGGGTGGCGGTAATGGCGGAGCGGTCTGGTCAATGTATAACCTTGGGTACGACAGCATCGGTGAACCCTCCTATGGTGGTATGAACGGTACCAGTATGGCCGCACCTCATGTGGCAGGGCTGGCTGCTTTGGCGCTGACTGAAGCCAACAATCTTAGCCCGATTGAAGTTGAAGGCCTGCTTAAAGCTCAGGTGCGCGCATTTCCTGCAAGCTGTCTGGGCTGTGGTACGGGGCTCGCTGATGCTGCACAGGTTATGAGTTCACTGGACTCGAGCAGTAGCACACCCGTTCCTCCAGAAGAGCCAGTGCTTGATGCACCTCTAGCTCCGGGTTTCCTCAACTACAATTTAAGTGGTGGAACAAGCCTCACGCTCTCTTGGGGAGCAAGTTCAAGCGCTGACCTATACGAACTTGAGTTCAGCACAAAACTTAAAGGGCGCAAATGGGGCGATTACCAAGTTATCGATGACGCAATTTTAGGTACGTCCCTGCCACACAGCCCGGGTGATGGAACCTTCCGCTATCGTGTGCGTGCGACCAATAGCGCTGGAATCTCCGCTTGGACCGAGAGCCCCAACATATCGATTAGCAACACCGATACCGAATCGGGCTCGGAGAGCACCAAGTGTCATCCCAAGCGGGGCTGCCAATAAGTTTGGGAAGGGCTAGTCAGTCAATCAGTAAGCCTTGGGTGTCAACGCGCAGAGCGTTGAGTTAAGACGAGGGTTTGAGTCAGGGATGGCTGTACACCGCCAAGGCAGGGAGCCAAGGCGGTGTTTTTTTGATTAAAAGCGCCATTGAAACAGACTGCACGCTTTTTTGAAAACCACGATTCGCTGGTAGTTGTCAGCGCGGCGCCCTGCAATTCCCGCACACATGTGTAACGGCATCAGATGATCCTCGCGCGGCTGGCAAAAGCGCGCGTACGGTGCTTTCTCCCAGTCAACCAACGCACTGCGCAACTCTGGGTATTCCATCGCGCCTGAGTAGAGCGTCTGCTCAAGCCAATCCTCAAACGCGCTGTTCGCTGTATTAATTTCTGCACTGGGAGGCGCGTAGAAGACTCGCATGTTGTGAAAAGTAAACCCCGAACCAATAATCAGCAGGTTCTCAACGTCTAGTTCTCTGAGCGCTTCGCCTATAGCCAGATGCTGATCGGCATCCAGGGAACTGTGCATTGAAAGCTGCAGCACCGGTATATCGGCATCAGGATAGAGCAGCTTTACCGGTACAAAAACACCATGGTCCAGCCCACGCTCGGTCTCCAGTTCCGTCGGCAATCCTTTTGCTTGCAAAGTCTCCTGGATTCTTACCGCCAGGCCTGGGGCGCCAGGGCAGGGGTACTCAATCTCATACGCCTCGGGTGGGAAGTTGTAGTAGTCGAAGTAGAGGTTTGGGTTAGCGCTTGCAGTGACCTTGAGCGCCTCGCTCTCTTCCCAATGTGCGCTGAGCACGAGAATCGCATGAGGGCGCTTTAGCTCGGCACCGTACTGCTTTAGCGCAGCAACAAGTTGTTGATGCTCGGGGTCAGCGAATAGCGGCCGAGGGCCGCCGCCGTGAGATACAAAGAGGAGATCAGTGTTTCGCAACATAGTTAAATCTCGTTAAAAGAACTCAGCAGCAACTCTATGCGGTTTACCCGTATCGGGCGCTATTGCCGCTAAAAGAGATCACATGTGTAGAGCACCTGGTGGACAACTTCGCCCACCAAAAGCTCTGATTGCTCTTAGGCTCTCTAATTAACCGAATTCCGGCATATCTGGTGTAACGGTTGGGTTGCCCGCCGCAACCCAGGCATCATAACCGCCTGCCATGGAGCTTACGTTAACGTAGCCCATCTGTTCTAGAGAAAGAGCGCTCAGTGCCGAGCGACCACTGGTTTTGCAGTAGAGGACAATTGCCTGATCACGTGCTTCAAACGCGGGCGAGCCCCCCATCTTAAACTCCAGCATACCGCGTGGAATATTGATGGCTCCGGCAAGGTGTCCCTGCTGGTACTCTGCTGGCTCACGCACATCTATGAGTAGGGCGGCACTCTGAATCGCCGCAGGTGCCTCCTCTAAGCTCACTTCCTGTATCTGCTGTTTTGCGGCTGCAACTAGGTCTTGTGCTGTCTTCACGGGTCAACTCCCACGTTGGAATATTATTGAGTTTTATAGCATAGCAACATATATTCGAGTTGTCTTATATAAGAGGAGTCTCTATGTCCCACATCCGTTATCTACCCGTTGCCACCTTTGCTACCTTGATGGGCAGTTCGGGTCTCACCTTAGCGTGGGAGAAGGGGGCTCAAGTCTATGGTCTACCTCTACTTGTTAGCCAAGTTCTACTGGCGCTCACGCTGGGGCTGATGTTTCTGCTAGCAGGTAGCTATGCGATTAAGGTCGTGCGTTTCCGTGAGGAGGTGTGCCAAGAGTTTCACCACCCAATTAAGATCAGCTTCTTCCCAGCCTTCTCTATCGGTTTGATGCTTCTTGCGACGGCACTGCACCAATACTTGCCGCAGCTATCACTTGTGCTTTGGGGGGTAGGCGCAGTGTTGCAGCTGGTGTTGACGCTCTTCTTAATGAATCAGTGGATTCACCACTCAAAGACCCAAATCAACCACACAACGCCTGCCTGGTTTATACCTATTGTTGGAAATATCATCGCGCCGATTGAAGCCGTGTCGCTGGGGTTCGTCGAACTGGGTTGGTTCTACTTCTCAATCGGTCTGGTCTACTGGATTGTTTTGAAAGTGCTGGTGTTTAACCGCGTGCTCTATCATGACCCTCTACCGCAAAACTTACTACCCACCCTGTTTATACTGATAGCGCCCCCTGCAGTCGGCTTTATTGCTTACCAGCGCCTCAGCGGCGGTGCGTTTGACGCCGTCGCCCATATTCTCTACTACACCGCACTCTTTTTGGTCATTCTCCTGCTGACTCAGTTTGGTCGGTTCGCTAGGCTGCCATTTTTTATCTCTTGGTGGGCCTACTCATTCCCGCTGGCTGCGTTTACCATCGCCACCATGTTTATGTATGAGCACACGGGTTCTAAATTTTTTCAGGTCCTAGGACTTAGCATGCTGATACTGGTGAGTCTATTAATTGCAATGTTG
>JABXHP010000276.1 GCA_013373575.1 Oceanospirillaceae bacterium
CTCGTCGACATCTACAGCATAAAAGGTGCGAAAATCCTCAACCACATCACGCTCATGCCGCTGCCAGAGCTCCGCATTCTCATCGCCGCTATCTACTACAATCATCATCGCCTTATCGGTGTAAGCGTTCTTCCAGCTACTGCCAATAGGCTGATTGGACGACCAGACGTAATTCAGTGCCAAAGTTTGCCAAGGCAGAAAACCGGTCTTGAATACCACATAAAGACGCGCAGGATAATCATCGCCGGATTTGCTCTTCTCATCATGCTCCGTGCCATAGGTGTTGGAGATCTTCCAGCGCCACTTCAGAATTGGCGTCTGGCTAAGATCAACAGTCTCCTCACGATAGAGGACTGATGCGGCGCCCTGAGTCTCACCACGAATTCCAGTGCCATCGCGAACATAGTCGGTATTGCCTTTAAACGAGCGCTCCTTCCACTCACGCAGATCCATTGCATGTACTGAGGGGACAATAGATGCCGCAAAGAGTATAGAAATTACTTTTTTCATGCTTTCAGTATGGCATACCCCGGTTAAACGGACCTTAATCCGCAGAACCTGCTATACCTTATTACAGCCGACTAACGAAAGCTGTTACGCCACACCGAATCAAACAGTTCGACAGCGCTTAGCATAAGGGACCTCATTCGATGGAAGAGTTGGGACTGACTCGAACAGAAGCGCTTGCTCGGTTAGAGCAGTTCGGCCCCAATGAACTGCCGCAGAGAGCTGAACAGAGTCTAATCTCCATTGCCCTAAGCCAATTCAAAAGCCCGTTCATCTATGTGCTACTGGCGGCGTCGGTTGTCTCCTTGGCATTGGGGCAGACCGTAAACGCCCTATTTATCTTTTTCGTCCTGCTTCTCAACGCCCTGATTGGCACGATACAAGAGCACTCTGCAGAAAAGTCCGCCGCAGCGCTACGCAAGATGGTGCCGCAATTCGCCAACGTTATTCGCGATGGCATTAACCTGCGCGTGGAGGTGAATCAACTGGTGCCTGGCGACCTGGTTATGCTGGTCAGCGGCGACCGCGTGGGTGCCGATATGCAGCTGGTACGCTGTCTGGACCTATTGGTAGACGAGTCACTTCTCACTGGCGAATCGGTCGCGGCAGAGAAGTCAGCCAAGGCGCCAGAGCAACCAACTGAGTCACTGGCGGAACAGCGTGACCGTCTATTTGCTGGCACCATCGTCACTCACGGTAGGGCCTACGGTGAAGTAACAGCAACCGGCCTGCAGACTCAGCTTGGACAGATAGCCGAGGGGATCACCCAGGAGCAGACCGCTAAACCGCCGTTAATAAAGCGTATTGAAGCCTTCACGCTACGAATCTCCGTAGCGGTTCTGATAGTTATCGCCCTGCTCTTTATCGTTACCCTGTCACGCGGAGAGCCACTGGCGCAGGTATTCCTGATGGGAGTTGCGCTGGCGGTTTCAGCCATTCCTGAGGGGTTACCCGCTGCCATTACGGTCGCCTTGGCGATAGGCATGCGACGCATGGCAAAGGCACAGGTCATCGTACGCCGCCTGATCGCCGTTGAGTCACTGGGCTCTTGCACCTACATAGCTTCAGACAAAACTGGCACGCTGACGGTCAACGAACTGACCGTACGCGAAATATGGCTCTCGAATGAGTCGCGCTACCGGGTAACGGGTGAGGGGTTAGATGAGCATGGCGAAATTGAGTCACTCGACGCGAATAGCGATGAGAACGAGCAGCTGCGCGCACTCATAGAGTGTGCCAGCCTTACCAACGAGGCGGAGTATCGCCAAGTTGAGGGTGAGCGCATCGCTAATGGCGATGGTGTAGATCTGGCATTTTTGGTGCTCGCCGCTAAATTTGGTATCGAACAGGTGGAGCTGCACCATCGTCATGCCGAGGTACAGAGCATCCCCTATGAATCAGAGCGCGGCTTTAGCGCGAGCCTGAATCAGTATCCGAGTGGCCCTCGTCTCATGGTAAAGGGGAGCTTGGAGCATGTACTGGCAATGTGCCAAGCCAGTGAGGCTGAGCAACTAGAGATTCAGCAGCAGTTGATTGAGATGGCGAGCCGTGGGCTGCGTGTACTTGCGTGCGCCTCTGTGGCCGCTCAAGCCGACGTCGATATAGAGGAGCAGCTTAACGGGCTAGAGTTTCTGGGTCTGGTTGGCATGATCGACCCACTGCGCCCTGAATCCGCC
Organism: Oceanospirillaceae bacterium; assembly: GCA_013373575.1. Taxonomy (GTDB): domain Bacteria; phylum Pseudomonadota; class Gammaproteobacteria; order Pseudomonadales; family Balneatricaceae; genus Marinobacterium_E. The sequence goes on from JABXHP010000276.1 coordinate 2,184, forward strand.
GATGCCGTGGCGCAGTGTCGCGCAGCTCATATTGAGGTGGCGATGATCACTGGAGATCACCCCCAAACCGCTTTAGCGATAGCACGCGAGCTGAAAATCGCCGATCAAACCAGTGAAGCCGTAACCGGTTCTCAGATAGCAGCAGCCATTGTACAGGTGGAGTCGGGTGACAGCGGTGCGCTAAGCCGACTTATTGCCAGCACACGCGTATTTGCCCGCATAGAGCCGACGCAGAAGTTACAGATAGTGCAGCAGCTCATTGATGACGGCGAATTTGTTGCTGTGACCGGTGACGGGGTTAATGACGCGCCGGCTCTGCACAATGCGCACGTAGGCATAGCGATGGGAAAACGCGGTACCGATGTGGCACGCGAGAGCTCGGATCTCATCATCACGGACGACAATTTCGCTTCAATTGTAGAGGGCATCAAGCAAGGGCGGATCGTCTATAACAACATCCGCAAGGTGATCTTCCTGCTCATATCTACCGGTGCCGCAGAGATATTCCTGTTCATTTTAAGCGTGCTCTTTGGCCTTCCTATTCCACTCTTCCCAATCCAACTTCTCTGGCTCAATCTGGTTACCAACGGCATTCAGGACGTTGCGTTGGCATTTGAGCCCGCTGAGGGTGATGAACTGCAACGCCGCCCTCGCCCACCCAAGGAGCCCATTTTCAATAGGCTAATGGTAGAGCGCGTTCTAATAAACGCCTTCGTTATGGGTGGGCTTGCATTTCTTGTGTTCGCTTGGCAAATCGAAAACGGCGTGAGTGTGGAGAGCGCTCGCAACATTACCCTGCTGTTGATGGTGCTGTTCGAGAATGTCCATGTACTCAACAGCCGCTCCGAGACCCGCTCGCTCTTTCGGATCTCGCTACTCAGCAATCCTCTGCTAATATTCGGAATGTTGGCGGCACAGAGCATTCATATCATTGCGATGCAGACACCCGGCATATCAACGCTACTTGACCTCGAGCCTGTCAGCTTCGCGACCTGGGGAACATTGCTCTCAATTGCACTGGTGCTAATAGTCGTTGATGAGTTACATAAACTCGTGAAACACAGATGAGACGTTAATTTCTCGATTGATACAAAACAGCCCAACAAAAGAGTCCAACATGACCGACAACACCGCACTGATCGCTGCACTAGAGCAACAAGAGCGTGAGCTGATCCTGGATAAGTTCGACGAACTAGACGCCCATGAGCTCGGCGAATCAATCCGTGACGCGGCGCTTAAACGCAATGCACCGGTATCGATAGAGATCCGCACCCCGACTCGCTGTCTCTACTTTACTGCCCTGCCGGGGTCTACTCCCGATAATCAAAAATGGGGTTACCTCAAAGCGGAGACGGTATTCCAGTGCCACAAATCCTCGATGCTCACTGGGCTACACCTTGAGGGCGAAGGTCGCTCACAGTACCCTGACGCAATACTTCCGCCCGATGAGTATGTGCTGCATGGTGGCGCCTTCCCTATTCGCGTCAAAGGCGTGGGTTTGATTGCGACTGTAGCTATCTCTGGCCTACCCTCAATCGAGGACCATGAGCTATCCGCGTCGGCCATTGCCGATCGCCTAGGCAAAGCGCGAATTACCCTCCCACGCTAATCTCTCTATGCGCTCAGGGCAGCTGCCCCTGAGCGTCCTCTAAACCTGAGTTCTGCTCGACTCTTGCGCCTTAGAAACCTATACTTCGCGCCACTTTAGATTTCAGCGTTCGCGCCCCCTCTCTCTACTCTCGGAACTCCACTTTGATCACTACTGCTAATATCACCATGCAGTTCGGCCCTGAGCCGCTGTTTGAAAACATCTCTGCTAAGTTCGGCAATGGCAATCGTTATGGCCTGATTGGCGCAAACGGCTGTGGCAAGTCGACCTTCATGAAGATCCTTAGCGGTGCCCTAGCGCCCACCTCAGGCAATGTCTCCTACTCGCCCGGCTGCACGCTTGGTACGTTAAGCCAAGATCAATTTGCCTTTGAAGAGTATTCGGTCATTGATGCCGTGATTATGGGTAACACCCAACTCTGGCGTATCAAACAGGAGCGCGATCGCCTCTACAGCTTACCTGAGATGAGTGAGCAAGAGGGTATGGAGGTGGCTCACCTAGAGGTCGAGTTTGCCGAGCTTGATGGCTACAGCGCCGAGAGCCGTGCCGGCGATATCCTCTTGGAAGCAGGTATTCCCCAAGAGTACCATTTCGGCTTGATGAGTCAGGTTGCGCCGGGCCTCAAAGTACGTGTTCTGTTAGCGCAAGCACTCTTCTCCGAGCCCGATATTCTGCTGCTCGATGAGCCAACCAACAACTTGGATATCCACACTATTGAGTGGCTCTCAGATGTATTGAATCAGCGCAAGTGTACGATGGTTATCATCTCGCACGACCGTCACTTCCTCAACTCTGTCTGTACCCACATGGCCGATATAGACTTCGGCGAGCTGCGCATCTACCCGGGCAACTACGAGGCCTACCAAGCGGCATCGTCGCTAATTCAAGAGCAGTTGCACAGCGACAACGCCAAGAAGAGCGCAGAGATAGCTGAACTGCAAGACTTCGTAAACCGCTTTGGTGCTAACGCCTCTAAAGCCAAACAGGCGAGCTCACGTGCCAAGCGGATGGAGAAGATCAAACTCGAAGAGGTTAAACCCTCCAGCCGGCGCTCACCTTCTATTCGCTACCGCCAGAATAAGAAGCTACATCGCCAAGCGCTCGTATTAGAGGGGCTGACACACGGCTACGAAGAGACGCCGCTGTTCAAAGGGATCGACATGATTCTGGAGGCGGGTGCGCGTTTGGCTGTAATCGGCGAAAACGGTGCGGGCAAAACCACATTCCTGCGCTGCCTTATCGATGAACTAACTCCGCGCGACGGGGTCATCAAATGGTCCGAAAACGCCACCTTCGGTTACTGCCCACAGGACAGCTCTGCTGACTTTAATAACGACATGACACTGTTCGAGTGGATGTCCCAGTGGCGCACGCCTAAGCATGATGACCTTGCCGTACGCGGCATGCTGGGGCGAATGCTCTTTGGTGCCGATGACCTCAACAAACGGGTCAGAGTCTGTTCAGGAGGCGAGAAGAACCGCCTGCTCTTCGGCAAGCTGATGATGC
>JABXHP010000330.1 GCA_013373575.1 Oceanospirillaceae bacterium
CGCTGACTTCTCCTTTGCGATCGCCATTCAGAACCTTGCCTGGGGCATCGGCCAGCCGATTTTTAGCGCCATCGCCGAGAAGTTCGGTGACCGTAAGGCGATCGTGCTGGGCACGCTCTGCTACGCTATTGGGCTGTTTATATCTGCCTTCGCGATTACACCCGGGCAACATCAGCTCCTTGAGATCCTCGTTGGATTCGGTATTGCGGGTACAGGGTTTGGTGTACTGCTGGCAATCGTTGGCCGTGCTACACCCGCCAAACATCGCTCCATGGCACTCGGTATCACTACGGCAGCAGGCTCAGCCGGTCAAGTGATTGGTCCACCGGTTGTACAGATGATGCTGAACAACTTTGTCTGGCAAGAGGTATTCATCATCCTGGCCGTTGGCATTCTCGCCGTATTTGTGCTGCTGCCTTTCATTAAGGCACCAACAGATGACAGCGCAGCGCCAACCACAGAACCGATGGGCAAGGTAGTTAAGGCCGCGATCCGCGATAAGAATTTCATTTTTATATTCATCGGTTTCTTCAGCTGTGGCTATCAGTTGGCGTTCATCACTGCCCACTTCCCAGCCTTCATCACCGAAGTGTGCAGCGTAATTGAACCCACGAGTCTGGTGCGCTCCTTGGGTATTACAACAGCATCAGGGCTTGGAGCCGCGGCTATCGCATTTGTCGGCTTTGCCAACATCGGCGGCACGATTTTGGCGGGCTGGCTGGGTGCCCGTCACTCACGTAAATATCTGCTGGCGACTATCTACGCGCTGCGCACCATCGTAGCCGCTACATTCATCCTCTCACCGATTACTCCTGAGTCGGTAATTATCTTCTCCATCCTCATGGGGGCGCTTTGGTTAGCAACAGTACCGCTGACCTCAGGGCTGATCGCGCAGATCTACGGCCTCAAATATATGGGCACACTCTATGGGTTGGTGTTTTTCTCGCATCAACTGGGTGGCTTCATCGGTGTCTGGCTTGGTGGAACCCTCTACGATGCTTACGGCAGCTACGACGTCGTTTGGTGGGTTGGCGTCGGTGTAGGCGCGCTCTCAGCTATAATACATCTACCGGTCGATGAGCGCCCGGTAGCTCAACGAAATACAGGTCTCGCGCCTGCTTAAACGGAGATATCTCTATGAAACTAAACGTTGGTGGCGTCGATAAGATTCTGCGCGTTGTCTTGGGTGTTGTACTGATCGCAGCAACCGTAATGGGGGCACTACCGGTTTGGGGTTATATCGGTGTTGTGCCATTGGTAACCGGGCTGGTTAACTTCTGCCCGCTTTACACGGTGCTAGGCTTCAGTTCACGTAAAAGTTAAACGGCACTCAGACGGCTTCACCGCAGGCGAAGCCGCTAGCCCATGCCCACTGAAAGTTGTGACCACCTAGATGTCCAGTAACATCAAGGCTCTCTCCGATAAAGAAAAGATGGGGAGCCTTTTTGGATTCAAACGTCTTCTGCGAAACCTCATTGGTGTCTATACCGCCGATGGTCACTTCTGCCGTACGATAACCCTCTGTACCTGAGGGCTTCACCTGCCAATGTTTGAACGCTCGAGCTATCTCTTCGATGCGATTGTTGCTCAGTTGTCCGAGCTCATCACTATCCCCACCGAACTGCCACAACTCGCAAAGCACCTGCGCGGTTCGTTTACTCATATGCTCGCTCAGACTGCGCACCAGACTCCAGCGCGGGTGATCAGTGCGTTGTTGCTTAAGTAGCCCCTCTAAATCTAAATCAGGCAATAGATCAATCTCCACGGCCGCCCCTGGTTCCCAGTAGGAGGAGATCTGAAGTACGGAAGGCCCGCTAATACCTCGGTGAGTAAATAATATCGGCTCCTTAAAGCTCATGCCTTTGCAACTTACTCGCGCAGGTTGGGAGACCCCCGACAGCTCTTTAAGTGGTGTAAGAATATCGGGCTGGAGGGTAAAGGGCACCAGTGCCGCGCGGCGTGGGGTCACCTTCATGCCAAAGCGCTCAGCCAGATCGTAGGCGAATCCAGTGGCACCGCCGTTGGGGATTGAGAGACCACCTGTGGCGACAACCAGCGATTGACACTCTACCTTACCCTGCGATGTGGTAAGGCTGTAGCCCTCAGGTTTGGGCGTTATCTGCTCAATCGCACAGTTCAGCTCTAGCTGCACACCTGCCCATTCGGCTTCGGTCAGCAGCATCTTTAGAATCTCTTTAGATGAGACATCACAAAACAACTGCCCCGGTGTCTTCTCGTGATAGTCGATACCATGACGATCGACCATATCAACGAAATCCTGCGGCGTGTAACGGCTCAACGCAGATTTACAGAAGTGGGGATTGCCAGATAGAAAGTTCTCCGGCGTTGAATGCATATGGGTGAAGTTACAACGCCCTCCACCCGACATCAAAATTTTGCGCCCGGCTTTGTTACTGTGCTCAAGCAGAAGTACCGAACGACCTCTATACCCCGCAGTAATAGCGCACATCAACCCCGAAGCGCCGGCGCCAATGATTACAACATCAGCGCTAGAGGGAATTTGGCTCATTCTTCTTCGTTAGCTTCATCTAAGTCGGTTTTTTCGGCATTAAGGCGGCGAATCTTCTCTGCCAGTCGCCCACCTTGGCGCTCGCCACGCTTGCCGGCTAAAGTATCACGCTCCAATGCTGACTGAGTTGGTTTCGCATTGACGCGCTTCTGCTCCACCGACTGGTGCTTCTTCTTTTTCGCCATAGCGCGCTGTTTGCGGCTCTCATAGCTATCTGGATCGGCAAGACGCTCCTGTTTTTTGGGTGTCTTATCCAGAACAATCTTGTTGGCCATGCGGCGCTGTTTCTTTAACCGTGTCACGAATACTAGCCTTCTAACTAATTATCTATTTGGCGTTTTGAATCTATCTTGCGCCTCGAGCGCGGCTTCTGCTGCCGCAGCCTCAGCCTCAGCTGCCGCCAGCTCTGCGGCTATCCGATCTTTCTCGCGCCACTCTTCAACCTGTTCAAAACTGATTCGCCCAAGCTTCCCCGAGCGCATCTCATTCATTAGGATCTCGGCAGCTTTGTGAATATCCACGACACCACCCGGACGTAGACAACCGCGTTTACGACCTATGGCATCTAGCAGAGCTTCTCCGGTGTCTGGCAGCTCTTTGAGTTTATAGCGCTCTTGCAACCGATCAGGGTAGGCTTGCAGGATAAAACCGGCACCAAAAACCGCCACCATATCGTAATCTATGGCTGTGTCTTTAATTGCACCACTCACAGCGAGACGATAACCAGAGTCCTGGTCCTCAATCTTCGGCCACAGGATGCCCGGGGTATCTGAGAGCACCATCCCCTGAAATTCGGAATAGCGCTTATTCGCCTTAGTAACAGCGGGCTCGTTACCGACTTTAGCTATCTTGCGTCCGAGCAGCGCGTTTATCAGCGTCGATTTGCCGACATTGGGGATACCCATAATCATCGCCCGCACCGGGCGCTCCTTCTCTGCACGAGCTGGCACTGCCTGCTTGCAGTAGAGAGGGATCCGTTTCACCGCACCCTTATCCGAGGTGGTGAGCGCTATCGCTGTAATCTCAGGCTGCGCATTAAACTCATCCAGCCAAGCCTGGGTCACCTCTGGATCTGCTAGATCAGCTTTATTTAATAGCTTGAGCACCGGCTTGCCGCGACGCAGTTTCTCCACCAACGGATTCTCACTTGAGCGCGGCAAACGCGCATCGAGCACCTCAATAACGATATCGACCTCTGCAATAAGCTCCGCAATCTCCTTGCGCGCTTTGTGCATATGGCCGGGGAACCAGTTTATCCGTTCCATAACTAACCTGAAAAACTATCGAGTCGTTAGTATATCAGCTCAACCCGCACTCTACTTCTGATCTATACTGTTTTTATCTTTTGTTAGGATTTCTATTAATGACCGCCGCTAACTCTCAAGTTCTTCTGGTTAGACAGCCAATTTTTGACCATGAGCAGCGTGTTGTGGGCTATGAACTGCTCGGCAGTGGCTCTGCAACCGACCTCAATTTAATGCAAGCGGACGATTCAGGTGAACTCATACTCAGCGTCTACACCACGCTCTCGGAGCACGGTGAAGAGAAGCGCGTACCCGGTTTCGTCTCGATTCCCGAGACAATGATACTCGCCGACGAGCTGCCTCAACTGCCCGCTCGGCAGGTCGTTATGCAGGTCTACTCCGCTGACGCCACGCGTCCGCAACTGCAGGAGAAGCTAAAGAGTTTGGTGGCCGACGGCTACCGCATTGCGCTGCATGTAGAGAAATTGACTAAGTCACTGGTGCCCCTGCTGGATATCGTACAGATTGCGCGCGTCGATGTGAGCACCAAATCGGCGGAGGAGATTGCTAAATGGGTTAAAGCGCTGCGCCAACACAAGGTGGCTGTAATGGCCGTACAGATCGCCAGCATGGAGCAGCTTGGCGAGTGTATCGAGGCGGGCTGCAAACTATTTGAAGGTAGCTTTCTAAGCAAACCCAAAGTGGTGAAGGGTCGCAAGATCAACGCCAATGAAGTTGCACTGATGCAGCTGATACAGTCGCTGCAGAAACCCAACGTAAAACCGGAAGAGATCGAGCAGTTGGTGATGCGCGATCCAGTGCTCACCTACAAACTACTGCGTATCGTCAACTCAGCGGCCTACTCCCTGGTGCGCAAGGTTGAGTCTATTGCCGAAGCAGTAGTGATGCTGGGAATGGAGCAGGTGAAAAAGTGGGCAACACTGATCGCTGCAACCAGTCATCAAGAAAAACCAGAAGAGCTCTCCCGTGCGCTACTTATACGCGGTCGTATGTGTGAGCTCATTGCAGAAGGTATGAAGTACCCAAACCCCTCGGGGTTCTTTATGGCGGGGATGATGTCAGGATTTCACCTGATGCTCGATATCACGCCTGAAGAGCTGATGGATCAGATTCCTCTGGGTGAAGACATTCAGCAAGCCGTACGTGATCGCGCTGGTATAATGGGTTCTACCATCACCCACGCTATCGCCTATGAGTCGGGAGACTGGGATCAGTTACCTGCCGATTTCGATTCGGCACTATTTGAGAGCGCCTACCGCCAGAGCCTACAGTGGACTAAAGAGGCGATGTTGGCGATGCATGAGAGCTGAGACAGCCAAGGGCGGTAGTGTCTATCACTAGCGCCCTGGTAGTTTTGGTTCTGGGAGTAAAACCTAGCCTTCAACTGGATAAGCAGGCAGCGTACAACCACTGATCTCGCGCGCTAGACGCAGTACCTGACAAGAGTAACCAAACTCGTTGTCATACCAAACGTAGAGTACACAGCTCTTGCCACTAGAGATGGTTGCTAAGGCATCAACAACACCCGCTGAACGTGAACCGACGAAGTCAGTTGATACAGCCTCTGGTGAGTTAGAGTAACCCACCTGCTTCTGCAATTTTGAGTGTACCGCGACATTACGCAGGTAGTCGTTTAGCGTCTCACGATCTGTCTCTTTGTTGAGGTTCAGATTGAGAATAGCCATCGAGACGTTGGGTGTCGGCACACGGATCGCATTACCCGTAAGCTTGCCTTCCAACTGCGGCAACGCCTTGGCAACCGCTTTAGCAGCACCTGTCTCTGTAATCACCATGTTCAATGCAGCAGCACGACCACGGCGATCGCCCTTGTGGTAGTTATCAATAAGGTTCTGGTCGTTAGTGTAAGAGTGTACGGTCTCAACATGACCATTGATAACGCCATACTCGTCATCCATCGCCTTCAATACTGGCGTAATAGCGTTAGTGGTACAGGATGCGGCAGAGAGAATAGTATCTTCGGCGCTGATATCGCCCTGGTTTACACCCATAACGATATTTTTCACGCCTTTACCCGGAGCCGTAAGAATGACACGCGCTGCCCCTTTGGACTGGAGGTGGCGTGAGAGCGCCTCTTTATCGCGGAACATACCGGTGTTATCGATCACCAGTGCATTGTTGATCCCATATTCGGTGTAATCCACCTCTTCAGGGCTGTTGGCAAAGATCACCTTAATGAGGTTACCGTTAACGATTAGCGCTTCATTAGTCTCATCTACCTGAATAGTGCCGTTGAACGAACCGTGTACCGAATCGCGGCGCAGCAGGCTGGCGCGCTTCTCAAGATCGTTCTCCGCCTTACCCTTGCGTACCACGATTGCACGCAGTTTGAGAGAGTGGTCGGCGCCAGAACGGTTAATCATAAGACGCGCAAGCAGACGCCCGATTCGGCCGAAGCCGTAGAGCACCACATCCTGGCCATCATTCTCTTCACTGCTGAGTGCCGGAGCTAGCTCCTCATTCAAAAATGATACGAGATCACCATTGCCCTCTTTGCGGAACTTAACCGCAAGCTTACCCAAGTCGACGTGAGCGTTGCGAATACCCAGCTCAACCACTTTCTCAAGTACAGGAAAGGTATCCACCACTGAGAGCTCCTCGCCCTCAATCTGGCGCACATAGCGGTGCGACTTAAGAAGATTAATTACCGAGTTTTTAACACAGAGGCGGCCAAAAATAGAGGTCTCTACATTGGCTTCGCGATAGAGACGACCAATCAGAGGTATCATCGCTTCTGCAATTGATTCACGTGCATTCCATTCGGCTAGCATCAGTTCTTGAGTCACAATTTGCTCCGTTTCGTTGGTTAACTGAGGTAATTGTTACTCTAGGGTCAAGCGCCAGCAAGGAACTTTAGTCCAAGTCAAAATTGAGCAAATTACTGATTTAGTTGTAAAAAAACGCATTAAAACGCGGGAAAGGTGAAAAAAGAGCCTGATGCGTAAGTAAACTACGTAACTCTTACAAGATCGACACAATTCAAGCTATCTATGCCGGATATTTAATTAGACTAAAGTCTATTAACTTTGGACAACTAATTGGAACAAGTGAGTGGATATGAGAATCACTCTCATCTCCACTACACAATTTAGCCAAGCCGAAGCAGAATCTTTCTCAAGGTCTTCTGGGCGTCATCAAACTCCAACTCATCAATCTGCTCAGACAGTTCAAGATGCAGAGCGCTAAGCTTGCTCGCTTTAAGGGTTGGCTTGAGCTGGTCAAGAGTGAGCGCTGCGGCACGGCGATCTCCATTGGCGAGCTTCTCATCGAGCTCATCCAGCAGAAGCCGCGCCTGAGCCATAGGATCATCATCGTCGGCAGGCGTCTGAGCAGAGTCAGTACCTGAGTCGGCTGTGGGTTTGGCGGTAGAACCAGGCACTGTTGGCGTCGAGGTCTCTTCACCTACATATGCACGAATACGGGCAAGTACTGCCGTGTCATGCGCTTCCAACTGAGCGAGTAGCGGTGCTAGCGCTTCAACCTCCCCATTGCGCAGCCGCTGCTCAAGCTCTGCAAAGCAGTCAGATAGAGCCTGTGCCCCTAGCATCGCGCTTACCGACTTAACGTTGTGGGCAAGATCACAAGCACCCTGCCAGTTCTCCCGGTGCAGCTCGGCATCGATCCGCTCACGAATGTCCGCAAATCGCACGAGGTAGTCTTCTAGCACCTCTTCGATGTACTCCTCGACGTTGGCACAAGAGCGCTCCATACCGATAACAGGATCTATCTGCGGCGCGAGCTGCTCTACCAGTGCAGCCACCTCAGGATCCAGCCCATCAACTGCTGGTATCGCTTGCGCGACGATCGCTTCAGTGCTCGCATCTGACAGCTTCTGCGCCTCTTTGGGCGCAAGGACGGACACCAGCGTGCGGTATAGCTCGCGACTGTCTATCGGTTTGGATATATGTTCATTCATTCCTGCAGCGAGGCTCTCAGCGCGAGCTTCAGCCGTGGCATGCGCGGTCATCGCCACGATAGGTAGTTTTTCGAAACCACTCTTGCGCAGTTCACGTGTGGCTGTGAGACCATCCATGCGTGGCATCTGAACATCCATAAGCAGGAGGTCAAAGTGCTCTAACTCAACACGTTCTAGCGCTTCGATGCCATCGTTTGCCAAATTTACAATAAGACCAAAGCGTTCCAAAAAGGCGGTAGCCACTCGCTGGTTCATCTCATTATCTTCAACCAGCAACACCCTCTTACCAAACAGAGGCTTGGTATCCGGTGCGTCGGTATCGCGAGGTAGCGGAGTCTCCTTACGCGAATCCCGAATCGGCTTGTCACCCGGCTCTAGAGGAATCTCAAAACTGAAGCAGCTACCCACACCGGGTTCACTCTCTACTTTCAACTCCCCTTGCATCAGCAGCACTAGGTCCATAGAGATCGCAAGCCCCAGACCCGTGCCACCAAATTTACGCGTCACACTGCCATCAGCCTGCTCGAAAGGTTTAAATAGACGGGCTTTCACATCCTCGCTAATACCGATACCTGTGTCACGTACGCTGATCGCAATGAAGTCACCCTCAGGCTGGTGCTGTTTCTGCATGCTCAGGACAATTTCACCCGTCGCGGTGAACTTGGCGGCGTTAGAGAGCAGGTTTACCAGGACCTGGCGCAGGCGTGTAGGGTCGCCCCGCAGATAGCTCGGCAACGATGGATCGATCTCACGTCGCACAGTGATCCCCTCTTTGTTTGCCTGCACGCGTACCGAATCAAGTGCAGAGTCTGCCAAATGGCGTAGATCGTAATCGATACGCTCTAGCTCAACCTTGCCCGCCTCCATTTTGGCGAAATCGAGCAGGTCATTAATGACCTTTAGCAGGCTATTTGACGCCTCGTGTATACGTTCGAAGTAGCTACGTCCACCTTTTGCTCGATCATCATCAAGAGCAAGTTCCGACATCCCAATAATGGCATTCATTGGGGTGCGAATTTCGTGCGATATGTTGGCAACAAATTCAGATTTAGCGCGATTTGCTGTCTCAGCGGCATCACGTGCCTGAATCAGGTCATTCATCGTCGACCCGAGTTTACGGTTGGTCATTCGCAGATTATTCATGATGACCAGGTTACGGTTTGATAGCCCAGCTATAACGAAGAAGGTGATCATAAAGGAGACAACAATGAATCCGAGCAGCAAGAGCACGCTACCGCGCTGATCCGACGCTAGGTGCATAACCGGCATTTTTACAACCTGAATACCTCTGATATCACCCACTACCCAATCTCGTTTCGGCGAGTCCGGGTGGTTGTTGTGGCATGCCACACAGTCGGCCGACATGCGCAACGGCACCGCGAGATGCAGTACGTCCCCATCACCGGTAGGGATAAACTCGGAATATTCATCCTCGCCTCTGAGCACGGTCAACTCATTCATCGCGCGAGATTCAAAACCATCCAGCGGGCGCTGTGCCCTCCAAGGAAATGGGTTGCGGCTAACAATATCAAAGCTGATATCAGCGTTGTATGAGTTAGCGTAGGCGGCAAGGTCTTTTGAGAGCGTCGCCGGTACAGGTAGCGCGTTTTCCAGGCGGTGGTAGTCATGCGTCACCTGAATTTCGCTGTTGTTAATTCGCGGCAATATCTCTTCAGCGTAGAAGTTGCGCATATAGGACATGAGGTCCGCATAGGTTCGCGCAGTATATACCAGGGTACTGCGCTCGACGTTACGCGTGTGCCAGTAGGTTATAGCCAGCAGCCCGCTGCTCACCATCAGTGTTGCGATAATCATAATGATCAAGAGTCGGCGGCTCGACTGTGTCGTGATCACTGTGGCGCCTCCAATTGATCAATGTAGCGCTCAGAGATACTCAGCGACAGATACCAGATGGTCGCAGCCATAATGACCCCTAACAGCAGAAGCACGATCGCTAAGGCAAACGACACTTGGGCTCCTGAGTAGCGGACAGCCTTCATCTCGCTTGTGCGATCTGTATAGACCTCAGCGACACCAATGATACGACCATTGGAACTACCGTTACCTGCGCTGCGTCGTATGGGGACGTAACTGGAGACCACATCACGGTTATACACGACACCCGAGTAACCTTTAAACTCCGAGCGAAGTTCAGAAACACTAAAAGGGAGGCCGCGCAGAGCGGTTTTGAACCCAATATTTTCGCTGTAATCGCTGCCGAGCTGACTGGGATCCGATGAGTACAAGGTGGTCCCTTTGAGGTTGTAGATCTTGATCTTGAGGAAATCAGTGCCAAACATAAATTCACTGATACGACTGTTAATGGCGCTGTAGTCCTCGCTCGACAGCTTGTCGGTCTGCTGACTGAGGTCAGCGTTAAGTCGCAGGCGCGAATCCAATGCGTCGTAGACGTCATTGATAAACAATTTCGTCAGATCCTCATTGGTCGCCTCACTGGCAAGCAGCACCGCAGACTCCAGCTCCGCCTCTATCGCCTTGGAGGCAAAAAAGTGCGCTCCAACCCCGACCGCTACTACAAGAATCGATACTAATGTGACGGAGATTGACGATTTAATCGACCTTCGCATCTAACTTCCCTTCGATGAATTGCTGTTTGCAGCGTGAAGTTTTCCTAAGATACGTTAAAAGTAGACCCGATCTGAATTCTACGCCAATGAATGTCTCGTCTGTCTTATTTGCCAAGCCTATCTCTGCTTTTGCACAGAGCCAATGACCGTTAAACTGTGCGCCTCGAGATTTTCATACGCAGGAGCGAGACATTGAGCGCAGAGCTTAGCTTTACACCTCCCCAAAAGCCGGGCGATTTGAGACGGGTCGGTTCAGTACAGGGGGCTGCAACCGGTTGGCTGGTTGAACAGCTCAGTCGTGCCAGTGAAGCTCCAATTCTAATTCTCTGTAATGACTCTGAGAGCGCCAGTCGTTTGCGCCGAGAGATCCGTTTCTTCGCCGGTGACAAACTACCCGTACTGCTCTTTCCTGACTGGGAGACACTTGCCTACGACAACTTCTCTCCTCACCAGGATATCGTCTCACAACGACTAGAAGCGCTTTACCGGCTCCAAGCGATGCGCCGCGGTGCGCTTGTGGTACCGGTGGCTACAGCGATGCAGCGTATCGCCCCCAAAGAGTATGTTGGCGCTAATGTGTTTTGGCTGGAGTCAGGCCAGAAACTCGACCCCGACCAGATGCGCACTCAGCTTATTGATGCAGGCTATGCGTTGGTCGATACCGTGTATGAGCATGGAGAGTTTGCCGTAAGGGGTGCGATTATCGACCTATTCCCAATGGGGAGCAGCCAGCCGTTGCGTATCGATCTATTCGACGACGAGATTGACACCCTCCGCACCTTCGACCCCGAGACTCAACGCTCGGTAGAACAGGTTGAGCGCGTGCGTATATTGCCGGCACGCGAACACCCTTTCCATAAAGAGGCTATCGAGCAGTTCAAAGCGCGCTGGCGTCAACGCTTCGATGTGGACTATGGCAACTGCTCCATCTATCAGGATGTCTCGTCTGGGCTCGCCCCGGCCGGTATAGAGTACTATTTGCCACTCTTTTTTGAGCAGTGCGCCACACTGTTTGATTACCTCCCAAAAAGTACGCTAGTGGTTCAACATGCAGGTGTGCATGAGGCGGCGCAAGCCTTTGAGACGAGCGTGCGCAATCGCTATGAGGAGCGTCAAGGGGATATAACCCGCCCTATCCTCTCGCCTGAGGAACTTTTCCTTGCAGCCAACACACTTGCCGCCGAACTGAAGAGCTGGCCGTCTGTGCGTGTCGGTATTGAGGCGGAAGAGGTAAAACCCGGCCGTGATAATTTAGAGGCGTGCGCACCACCCAATTTAAGTGCAGCGCCAACGGCAGCTGAGCCTCTGCGACCACTCGCGAATCTTATCGCTTCAGCGGCTGAACCGGTGCTTGTCTGTGCCGAGTCTGCCGGCCGGCGCGAGGCGCTGCTGACACAGCTAGCAGCGATGGAGATCAGACCTAAGCTTTTTGATAGCTGGCAGGCGTTCATCACTGCGCCTGAAAAAGTCTCGATTTGCGTCGCTCCGCTCGAACGCGGGCTATACATACCCGGGGTTGTCCAACTGATTACCGAAGCGCAGCTCTTCGGCAACCAGATATTTCAACGCCGCCGCCGTGATAAGGCCAAAGTAGACGCTGATCAGGCGATCAACCACCTTTCGGAGCTCACCATCGGCAGTCCTGTGGTGCATCTCGACCATGGTGTGGGGCGCTATCTTGGTTTGCAGACCTTGGATATCGACAACTCACCCACCGAGTTTCTGACGCTGGAGTATGCCAAGGGTTCGAAACTCTACGTCCCCGTCAGCTCACTCCACCTAATTAGCCGCTATTCAGGTGCCAGTGAAGAGAGCGCACCACTGCATAGACTTGGTACCGAGCAGTGGAGTAAAGCGCGTCGCAAAGCCGCCGAAAAAGTGCGTGATGCTGCCGCTGAGCTGCTTGATATCTACGCTCGTCGCGCCGCTCGTGAAGGCTTCCAGTACAGTCTGGATGACAGGATGTACGAGCAGTTCTCACGCGGATTCCCGTTTGAGGAGACGCCCGACCAACAGATCGCTATTGAGGCTGTACGTCGTGATATGCAAGCCACGCAACCCATGGATCGCCTTGTCTGTGGCGACGTTGGTTTTGGTAAAACCGAAGTCGCGATGCGTGCAGCTTTCATTGCGGCGCAGGCGGGGAAACAGGTCGCTGTGCTTGTGCCCACCACACTCTTGGCACAACAGCACTTCGAGAACTTCCGCGACCGCTTCGCAGACTGGCCGGTGAAGGTTGAGTTGATCTCACGTTTTCGCACCGGCAAACAGCAAGAGGCAATCATCGACCAGGTACAGAAGGGCCAGGTCGATATTCTCATCGGTACCCATAAGCTGATTCAAGGAGATATTGAGTTTGCCAACCTTGGACTGCTCATCATCGATGAGGAGCATCGTTTTGGTGTACAGCAGAAGGAGCGGCTCAAATCACTGCGCGCAGAGGTGGATATCCTTACACTCACAGCGACACCGATACCGCGGACACTCAATATGGCGATGTCGGGCATGCGTGACCTATCTATCATCGCCACTCCGCCGGCGCGTCGCCTCTCGGTAAAGACCTTTGTTCGCCAGTACGATGCGCCGCTCATCAAAGAGGCGATCTTGCGGGAATTATTGCGCGGCGGTCAGGTTTATCTGCTCCATAACGAGGTAAAAACGATTGAAGAGACCGCACGCAAGATCGGCGAGATGATTCCCGAGGCGCGGGTCGGGGTAGGACACGGCCAGATGCGCGAGCGCGAACTCGAGCAGGTGATGAGTGACTTCTACCACAAGCGCTTTAACGTGCTAGTGTGCACTACCATCATAGAAACCGGCATCGACGTGCCTAACGCCAACACCATTATCATTGATCGCGCCGATAAATTTGGTCTAGCGCAGCTTCACCAGTTGCGCGGCCGCGTCGGACGTTCACATCACCAAGCCTACGCCTATCTGCTTACGCCACACCCGAAAGCGATGACTAAGGATGCGCTTAAGCGTCTGGAGGCTATCGAGGAGGCGAGCACGCTTGGCGCTGGCTTTACGCTGGCAACGCACGACCTCGAAATTCGTGGCGCGGGGGAGCTTCTGGGCGAAGAGCAGAGCGGCCAGATGCAGACGATCGGCTTCAGCCTCTACATGGAGATGCTAGATCAGGCGGTCAAAGCCATTCAGGATGGTAAAACCCCCAACCTTGATAAACCCTTACGCGGTGGCTGCGAGGTTAACCTGCGTCTGCCGGCACTGATCCCAGATGACTATCTCCCTGACGTGCATAACCGTTTGATCCTCTATAAACGCATATCAAGCGCCGCCTCTAATGAGGAACTGCGCGAACTTCAGGTTGAGATGATCGATCGCTTCGGTCTGCTGCCGCCGGCTGTGCAAAACTTGATGCGCCAGACAAGCATCAAGTTGACCGCTGAGAAACTTGGCATCGATAAAATTGATGTGGGTGCCGAATCGGGGCGTCTAGAGTTTGGCGAAGAGACAGAAGTTGATCCATTTACTCTGGTGAAACTGGTGCAGACTCAACCAACAGTCTATAAACTGGATGGAGCTACCGCATTGAAGTTTAGCCACGCTATGGCGCAACCTGAAACTCGCTTCCAGACACTTGAGGCCCTACTAGGCCGTCTGGAACCGCAAGGAGACTGAGGATGAAGTTAACGCAGGTCACTGCTGCACTGATACTGGGCCTGGCTCTGGGCACACCCGCAGCACAGGCTGAGGATGAGGTGCTTCTGCCACTGGCACCGGAGCTTAAACAGCTCGAGGATCTCTACACGGTTGAGGTGGTGCTATTCAAGCAGAAGGTGCCGGCTTACGCTGAAGAGGCGTGGCCAACGGACCTTCCTGCAATCGACTTCACGGCTGCACGTCTGCCAATCCCCAATGATGGCATGCCGCTAAGTGCCCATGAGGAGCTTGCAAAGAGTGATTACGCGCTAACGAATGAAGCGTCTCGCCTGACACGTCAAGGCTACGAGGTGCTCTACCACAACTCTTGGCTTGAGCAATTCAGCCCCTACAGCAAAACAACGCTTATGCTGGTTGACCCATTTGGCGCATTTGAAGGCACCGTGCGTATCGAGCGTCAGCGCTTTCTGCACGTCTACCCCGAGGTTAACCTCTATACAGCCACGGGGGCAGAGGAGCCGGGTAGTGTTATCCGCCTGATGGAGAGTCGACGTATGCGCTCAAAAGAGATCCACTACATCGACCACCCAGTGATGGGTATGCTGGTCCTCTTCCGCCCGGTCAAAGACGCGAGCTAGAGAACTCGCTAGCTACCAGAGTTCGCCGTAGCGATCTTTGTGCGCCAGGTATAGACGCACCTCGAACTCCAGCTGATGATAGTCCGGTTCCATGTAACAACAGAGCTTATAGAAGGCTTTGTTGTGCTCTTTCTCGCGCAGGTGTGCAAGCTCATGCACCAGAATCATCCGCACAAACCCAAGTGGCGTATTTCTGAATATTGAGCTGATACGGATCTCATTCTTCGCTTTAAGCTTATTGCCCTGCACTCGCGAGACGTATGTGTGCAGACCCAGCGCGTTTTTGATGATGTGAATCTTGTCGTCGTAGACCACTTTAGATATGGGCGCGGAGCTGCGCATATACTGACTTTTAAGCATCTGCGCATAGTCGTAGAGCGCTCGCTCTGAAGCCAGCTCATGAGCCTGTGGGTGGCGCTTCAACAACCAAGCACCAGACCTCTCGCTATCGAGCAGCGCCTGCGCCTGTTGCTGAACTTCTGGGGAGTAGTTGCTGAGATAGGCTGCCATCGTTGTCACTATGCGTCACGAACTCTGCTCAGGCGAAGACGCAAGGTGCAGCGTCTGTGTCGGAAAGGCGACCTCGGCTCCATGGGCAGTGATTACGTCCATAATCTTGAGCAACACATCCTGTTTGATCTCGTGGTAATCAACCCAAACCGTAGTCTTTGTGAAGGTGTACACCAAAATATCGAGCGACGAAGGGCCGAAGTGATTGAGGTTCACAATGAGTGTCTGGGTGTGGTCGATATCCGCATGCTGCTCTAGCATCGCTTTGATACCCGCAACAATAGCCCCAGCTTGCGCTGCGTCGTCGTACCGTATACCTATGTTCTCGTAGATACGACGATTAGTCATACGCGAAGGGTTCTCAACCGCGATGTTGGCGAAGGTCGAGTTAGGTACATAGAGCGGACGCTTATCAAAGGTACGAATTCGGGTGAGACGCCAACCAATCTCCTCCACCGTCCCCTCTATCTCCTTATCAGGTGAACGGATCCAGTCCCCCACCTTGAATGGGCGATCCATGTAGATCATCAGACCACCAAAGAAGTTGGCAAGTAGGTCCTTAGCGGCAAAACCGACGGCGAGACCGCCCACACCACCAAAAGCGAGAATACCTGAGACGCTAACACCGAGATTCTGTAACAGCACTAAGCCGGACATCACCAGCACAGTGAGACGCACCAGCTTAGCGATCGCGTCCGCGGTCGTGCGATCCATGCCGGGTTTGCCCGCTTCACCCTGAACCAGGCGTGCCTCGATTCGAGAGACCAAACGAATTAGTGCCCAAGCAAGCAGAAGAATGTACGCGACACTACGAAAATGTTCCGCAGCATCAATTGTGATGTCATCCAGCGCCTTCGCCGCAATCTCCAGCGACAGGGTGATACCCACCACCCAAACCAGTAGCGAGAGCGGTCGACGCACGCCATCTAGCACCAGTTCGCTCCAGCGCGGATGGCCTTGCCCCAGGGCTCGCACGATACGCGCGATGAGCGTATTTACCAGCGCTCCAACGACCCCAGTGAATAACAGAATCAGTAAGCCCTGAAGTGCCCAGGAGTACACTTTGAGCGCAGGTAGCAGCAGAAATAGCGGGTCGAGCATCCAGCTCAATAGCGCATTCATGCAAGGCTCTCCTGCAGAGACGCAGCCAGAGTACGGGCGCGCGCCAGACGCTCCGGATCGGCGGCACGTTTGGGTCTTGCGCGCATACGGGCAATTCTGTGAGATACGGGTGAATCTATTTGAGCGAGGTGTTCAAGCACTTCTTTCGCTGCTGCCGGCGCATTACAGACCAGCACCATGTCGCACCCTGCCGCCAAAGCGGCGTCCGCGCGATCAGCGTAACTCCCCTGCGCGGCAGCCCCCTCCATACTGAGATCATCACTAAAGATAACCCCATCAAAGCCGAGCGCCTCGCGCAACTGGCGCTGCAGCCAGAACTCTGAGAAACCAGCGGGCTGTGAGCAGACCTGCGCGTACTGAATATGCGCTGGCATAATGGCATCCAGCCCACGCTTTATTAGCCCGGCAAATGGCTTGAGGTCCTCTGCCTCAATCTGCGCAAAACTGCGCTTGTCCACCGGCAGACCTAGATGGGAATCCACCTCGACCCAGCCATGGCCTGGAAAATGCTTACCGGTTGCTGCCATACCCGCCTCATGCATACCGGACATGAGAGCTCCAGCCAGCTGCTCAACCGCTTCAGCAGAGCGCGCGAAAGCGCGATCACCGATCACCGCGGAGTGGCCGTAGTCAAGGTCCAGTACCGGCGCAAAACTCAGGTCGATATCATATTCACGCAGCTCACAAGCCAGCAACCAACCTAACTCATGCGCTTGGGCGATCGCATGTTTGGGATCTCTCTGCCACTCTTCACCCAACACAGACATGGGCGGAAGTCGAGTAAAGCCCGATCTAAAACGTTGCACACGACCGCCCTCTTGATCCACCGCGACCAACAGGTCGGGACGCAACTGGCGGATACTGACCATCAAGGTGCGCAGCTGTGCGGGTGACTCATAGTTACGGGAGAAGAGAATCAGACCACCAACTTCTGCTCGTTGCAGCTGAGCGGCCTCCTCTGGCGTCAGCTCTGTGCCGGCAATATCTATCATCAAAGCACCGGTTGTCATTAGGCTTCTATCCTCACTTCAGTGTTGGGTTCTACCTGCTCAAATAGCTCAAGCAGGTCGGCATTACGCATCCGAATACAGCCATGAGAGGCGGGTACGCCCATAGGTTCGATGTCTGGCGTACCATGGATGTAAATATAGCGCCTGAGCGTATCAACTTGGCCACCTCGGTTTCGACCCCACTCCAACCCTTGCAACCAGAGTATTCGTGTCAAAATCCAGTCACGTTCAGGGTGAGCTGCTGCAAGCTCCGCTGAGTAGACCTCTCCCGTCGCTCGGCGACCAACAAATACTGCGTTCTCTGGCAGGCCTGCTCCAATCTTGATACGCACACGATGCAGACCCAGGGGTGTACAGCCGCTACCAGTCTGCTCACCGACGCCCGCGCTAGCACTAGAGATCTGCCAACAACCCAGTTGCACCGTTCCATCCTGCAGAGTGAGCTGCTGCTCGCCGATACTGATGTGTATGCACCGCTGTACCATTAGCGCGCCCAGAAACGGCTCTGCGACAGCCTACTCCAGAGTTTGCCGACACTCGCATCAACTAAGTTCGCACCAAACCCCTGCAACTTCTCCTGCAACGACAACTTGTGTTCATAACTCACTTTCAGAATGTCGGCATCATCAACTGCGTTGAAAAGGTAGTCATCTGAGGTTTCAAGACCATCTATCAGCCCCTTATCGAGTGCACGACGACCAAACCAGACCTCGCCCGTGGCAATCTCCTCGATATTTAGGTTCGGCCGGTATTCACCGACGAACTCCTTAAAGAGATTATGCGTGTCCTCAAGCTCCTCTTGGAACTTCTGCCGCCCCGCCTCAGTGTTCTCACCAAACATAGTCAGCGTTCGCTTGTACTCACCGGCAGTGAGTACCTCATAATCAACATCATTGCGTTGTAGCAGGCGGTGAAAGTTGGGAATCTGGGCAACGACACCGATGGAGCCTATCAGTGCAAACGGCGCCGCCAACAATTTGTTAGCGATACAGGCCATCATATAGCCGCCACTCGCTGCGACCTTGTCAACGCAAACCGTCAATGGAATATTTCTGCGCCGAATGCGCTCCAGTTGCGAGGCGGCGAAGCCATAGCTGTGTACCAGGCCGCCGGGGCTCTCTAGACGCACCACCACCTCGTCCTCTTCGCGTGCCAGGCTGAGAATTGCACTCACCTCTTCGCGCATCGCTTCAGCATCCGAAGCGTGAATATCACCGTCAAAATCGAGGACATAGATGCGTTTGCGCTCGGGCTCATCCTCGATCGACTTCTTAGCCGCCGCTTTCTGCGCCTTAGCCTCCGCTTTGTCACGCTTCTTCTGCTCTTTTACAATCTGCTTAAGTTTATACTCATCAAACACCGCGTCCTCGAGTGCATGCTGCATATCCTCGAAGTGCTCATTAAGCGAACTCACCTTTATCTCACCCTCAGGGTCGCGTCGGCGACGCTGAGCCGCAGCGGCGATAAGGGCAATAATGACGCCGAAGGCGACTACAAAGGTGATCGTTTTGGCCACAAAAAGGCCATATTCAGCAAAAATTTCGCTCATTCAATCCTCAGTCAAAGCTGTAGATACAGTTTGCAGTAGGTTAACATAAGGCGCTCAAATCTGAGCCCATTCAAAGAGTAAAACATGTCCCAAGATATCAGTGTACAGCGTATCTTCGCTAAGTTGGCAGAGCGTTTCAATGCAGAGAACGCAAGTGGGCTTGAAGCGGTGTTTCAGTTCGCCCTGGAGGATGCCGACTCCTTCTACATTGATGTGCGCGAACAGCAGTTCAGTGCTAATTGGGGCGAACACAAGGATCCGGATATCACCCTGCTGCTGAGCGAGGCCACTCTAGCAGAAGTGGTTAGCGGTGAGCTTGATGGCATGAGTGCTTTCCTAAAGGGGCAGTTGCGTGCTGAGGGCAATCTGATGCTCGCTACACGCCTCGGCAAACTCTTTCGCTAGTTCAACCTAGCTGATGCGGCCCTAATCACTGAGGCGAGCACTGGGCGGCGAATCTTACTTAGCTCGCTGACGCTCAACCCAGTCATCTATCAGCTGGCGCGATATCGAGAAAGTTGGCGGCAGCTCCACATTATCGAGCTCATCAACACTGAACCAGCGAGCTTCTGTTATCTCAACGCCATCGGGTGCAAGCTCGCCACCCGCATATTGAGCATGAAACCCGAGCATGAGTGAGTCAGGAAAGGGCCAGGCCTGTGAGTTGAAATAGCGCAACTGCTTCACCTCTACACCG
>JABXHP010000415.1 GCA_013373575.1 Oceanospirillaceae bacterium
CAATCGAATCTCAAATGTTAGTAATCGCTGCTAATGTCGAAGTGTTAGCACTCTTAAGTGCAAGTTCCAGCAACCACGCCGAACATCTAGAGTGTAGCTTACGCAGCTTGCATCGCCAGTAGTTAAGCGTTTCAGCTGAGCTTTGGGTATTTGCGTGCAGCAATCTGCTGAACAGAGGAGTTTAGGGAAACAACAACCATAGCGAGAACTACGAGGCAATTCTGTTGTGCTTCTGCTGATTAGGTTTCAACGCGTTCCGCGCTATAGACTCAGGCTAGGCCGGGCTCTACACCCTTTTTGAAATCGCCGGCTAGGCCGTGAAAAGCTGCTTAGCTCTTGCTCGAGCTGGGTGTTTTGCTCAGCGCACTTTTAGTGCTTGTCGCACAATGAATTGCGATCCTACCACTGATACTTTAGTTAACCAGCGCTAGGAACTCAGCTCGTGTGGCTGGGTTTGAGCGGAAGGTGCCGAGCATCATGGATGTCTTCATCATAGCGTTCTGCTTCTCGACGCCGCGCATCATCATGCACATGTGCTGGGCTTCAATAACAACGCCCACGCCAAGAGCGCCGGTTACCGACTGTAGGGCTTCGGCAATCTCTTTGGTCATATTCTCTTGGATCTGCAGGCGGCGTGCGTACATATCTACAATTCGAGCCACCTTGGAGAGGCCGATTACTTTCCCCTGCGGGATGTAGGCAACGTGAGCTTTGCCTATAAACGGAAGCATATGGTGCTCGCACATGGAGTAGATCTCTATGTTCTTCACCAGAACCATCTCTGAGTTATCGGAATCGAAGAGGGCGTTATTCACAACCTCGTCAAGAGTCTGCTCGTAGCCGCGTGTTAGAAACTTCATCGCTTTTGCCGCGCGCTTTGGTGTGTCTTTCAGGCCATCACGCTGAAGATCTTCGCCAATTGCAGAGATGATTGTTTCGTACGCTTTTTCCATTGCAGGATCCCTCATAAGAATTAGCGCGAACCTTACGCCAATACGGGGTATAGGTAAAGGCTTGGATGCGCTTTAACGCTCCTCTCTACTGCGCTTTAATAAGACATATAGCGCCCCTGTGCCGCCATCTTGTGGCTGGGCGGAGCAGAACGCCAGAACACCTTCAATCTGCTGTAGCCAGTCGGTGACATAAGACTTCAAAAGTGCGGGTTTGCCGGGCTCGGTGTAAGCCTTTCCATGTACAACTAGTAGCCCCCGCAGACCGCGTTTTTTAGCTTCGTCGACAAAACTATGCAGCTCTTCGCGTGCTGCATCGATACTGAACCCATGCAGATCCACGCCAGCATCCCAGCCCAGATGACCCGCCTGCATGCGCTTTAAAAGCTTCAATTGCACGCCGGGTAGGGCGAAGAGTACTTTCTCCTCGGCACCCATCTCTTTGGAGAGGCTAGAGCTGAGCCCATCAACTATGAGTTCGTTCGCCTCTTGAGCCTTTTCACGGCGGTAAGAAGCAGACTGATCGTTGCGCCGCGCCTGTCCAGTATGCGCGCGCTTCTGCGCCATCGGTTTGACATCACTAAGCGCCTCGCGAAACGCCTTTAGGTCTGAAATGTAATCGCTCTTATCACGCATGCTGCATCTAAGGTAAACTAGCGGCCAAAATTGAAGCCCAATTATCGGACGATAGATGAACACAGATCAACCCAAGCATGGGCAAGAACTGCAAACCTTGCGCGACTATCTGCGCTGGACGCTCTCTGAAATGTCTCGCCACCAGGTCTATTTTGGACACGGGCATGTAGATGCATGGAACGAAGCGCTGCAACTGGTATTCAACGCTGTAGACCTTCCATGGGATAGCTCCATGGAATTGCTGGATTCTCGGCTTTTGGATTCGGAGAAATTGCGACTTGAGGCATTCATCTATCAGCGTTGCAGTGAGCGACGCCCTCTGCCGTATATCACAGGCGAGGCGTGGTTTATGGGTATCCCGTTTAATGTTGACGAGCGAGTCCTAATTCCGCGTTCGCCCACGGCGCAGTTAATTGAGGCGGGTTTTCAGCCTTGGCTCGGTGATGTTGATGTAGAACGGGTGCTCGATCTCTGCACCGGGAGTGGGTGTATCGGTATAGCCTGCGCCGCTGTCTTCGATCAAGCCGAGGTGGATTTGGTGGATCTCTCACCAGAAGCGCTGGCTGTGGCACAAACCAATATTGCGCGGCATGAGTTAGCGGATCGCGTGCGTACTGTGCAGAGCGACCTGTTTAACAATCTCGAGGGTGAGGTCTACGATCTGATAATCACCAATCCGCCTTATGTTGATCAGGATGATCTCGACTCAATGCCGGCGGAGTACCAGCACGAGCCAGAGTTGGCTCTGGGGTCGGGGCCTGACGGGCTTGATATTACCCGCCGTATATTGCGTGAGGCTGGGCGCCACCTCAGTGAGCAGGGTTTACTGGTGTGTGAGGTAGGTAACTCGGAGGTGCACCTGATGCAGGCCTACCCCGAACTGCCTCTGATTTGGGTGGAGCTAGAGGAGGGCGGTAACGGCGTCTTTGTTATAGATGCTCCATCTTTGCGAGCGCACGCTGACGATCTGTAAGGGCAAATAGCCTTAACCCCTCTCACAGGGAGAGGTAGTCAGCGGCTTGCTGTGATTCTGCGGCAGATTTTAGGTACAATTCGGCACCGCCTGTAAACGGCGAAACACACAACTTAAGGAAAGCTTTTTAATGTCCGGAAATAGCTACGGCAAACTCTTCACACTCAGTACTTTTGGTGAGAGTCACGGTCCTGCATTGGGCTGTGTTATCGATGGTTGTCCTCCGGGCATCGAAATTTCTGAAGCTGATCTTCAGGTGGACCTTGACCGCCGTAAACCAGGCACCTCACGCCACACAACACAGCGTCGCGAAGCTGATGAAGTGCGCATCCTTGGTGGTGTGTTTGAAGGCAAAACAACGGGTACCTCTATAGGATTGTTGATTGAGAACACCGATCAGCGATCGAAGGACTATTCTAACATTAAGGACAGCTTCCGTCCGGCACACGCTGATTACACCTACCACCACAAATATGGTATCCGCGACTATCGCGGTGGTGGTCGCTCATCAGCGCGAGAGACCGCGATGCGTGTCGCAGCGGGTGCAATCGCAAAGAAAGTGCTAGCTGCCGAGGGTATTCAAATCCGGGGTTACCTAAGTGCTTTGGGTCCTATCTCTATCAAACCTGAGAACTTTGATTGGGATCAGGTGGAGCAAAATCCGTTCTTCTCACCGGATGCTCAGGCAGTACTGGAGATGGAAGCGTACATGGATGCACTGCGCAAAGAGGGTAACTCGGTGGGTGCGAAAATCACTGTAGTGGCGTCTGGTGTGCCGGTCGGGTTGGGCGAGCCGATCTTTGATCGCCTTGATGCCGATCTGGCTCATTCCCTAATGAGCATCAACGCCGTCAAGGGTGTTGAGATCGGTGATGGTTTTGGCTGTGTCTCGCAGAAAGGGACCGAGCATCGTGATGAGATGACGCCAGAGGGCTTCCTCTCAAATCATGCTGGCGGCA
>JABXHP010000264.1 GCA_013373575.1 Oceanospirillaceae bacterium
CAGTGGATCTGGGGGCGGCGCCGGGTGGCTGGACTTGGCAGTTGGTGAACCGCAATATGTTTGTTACCGCCGTCGACAATGGGCCGATGCATAAGGATTTAATGGAGTCGGGTCAGGTGGATCACCGAACCGAGGATGCATTCACTTACAAACCAGCCAAGCCGGTTGATATGCTCGTTTGCGATGTGGTGGAGAAACCCTCGCAGGTGACTGACTTGATGGCGCGCTGGGCGATTAACCGTTGGTCATCAATTCTGATCTTCAACTTGAAGTTGCCAATGAAACAGCGCTTCGCGGAAGTTGAATCTTGTCTCCAGCAGCTTGAAAACGCACTCCATGAAGCGGGACTCAACTACAAGCTTGAAGCTAAGCACCTCTACCACGATCGCGAAGAGATTACGGTCTATCTAGAGTTAGGTTAACAACCTTAGAGCTCGTAGATACTAATCCTCTCTTCTTGCTCTAGCATCGGTCCAATCCGATCCATCATGGCGCGGCGTTCCTCCGAGTGGTACCAACGCGCCCAGTCATTCAGGGTGCGGTAGGTCGCCACGATTAGGCGCTTCTCCGTATCGTTGATGTCGTGCAGCACCTCACCTGAGATGAAGCCCGCCGTCGACATGGCTGTTTGGAGATTTTCGCGTGCCAGTGTGTTGTACTGTTCAACCAGTTCTGCCGGTACCTGACGCTCTATAAAGACTCTAATCATTACTCTTCTCGCCATCCGCTGCTGTGTGTGAATCTACCCAAAGAATAGACCGAAGAGCGAGCGCGGGTAAAGGTTGTTAATTCCAAGGGTGATTTGCGACAATACGAACATGTAGGACGCCTCGTTGAGGCTACAGAGAGACTGATACTTTGAAAGCTGACACCCAACTTGATGCCCGCGGGCTCTACTGCCCAGAGCCGGTAATGATGCTACACAACAAGATTGCCGATATTGCGGCTGGCCAATTGGTAGAGGTTCTAGCCACTGACCCATCAACAGAGCGTGACATTCCTAAGTTCTGTAATTTCTTAGGGCACGAGTTAGTAGGGCAGGAGCAGAAGGGTGATGAATATCACTATCTGATTCGCAAAGGGGCTTAAAACTTACACCGATGCTGTTAGAATGCGGCATCTTTTTCGCGGGCAAAGCGCCCAATGCAACAACATAGAGACGAGTAAAGTGAGCGAGCAGACCTCAGACAGAGCGCGTAACAAGAATCGCGCGGCTAATCAGGCAGCGGTAGAACTGTTGGAGACTAACTACCCCAAAGCGTTCAACGCGGCCGAGCCTAAGCCTCTGAAGATCGGTATCCAAGAGGAGCTGGTGGCAGATGAGAAGGTTAGCCGTGGCAAAATCAAGCGCGCTCTAGCCACCTATGTGCGTAACCCTCGCTACTTGCAGTCTATTGTTGAGGGTGCTGAACGCGTTGATCTCAGCGGCGAAGCAGCCGGCACAGTGAACGCTAGCGAAGCTGAACATGCAAAAGCTAAGCTCGCTGAGTACAAGCAACGCCGCGTTGAGCGCCAGAAAGAGCAACGCAAACAGCAGCGCGTTGCTGAGAAAGAGGAGCGCATTAGCAACAAGCTAGAAGCGCTGCTCGCGAAAACCAACAAACACTGATCGTCAAAGAGCAACACAGATGTGCGCAGATGGCGCACCTCTGCGTTGGCTACTACTCCTGCATATGCTGTACAGTTCGCTGCTTATTCACCTCAGCCAAAAATAGATCAAGCGTGTACGGCTACCCCGACTCCTCAGGGTCGTGAAAGGATTTCACCCTTCGGAGTTAGCCGCGGCGTATTGCACCAGATTTCGGCGACGCCGGGAGCCCGATCCTGACCTCTAGCAGGCTAGAGCGTTGTTAGTGGGTTGTGCTCCCAAGGTGAGGTGAAGAACTGCTCTACGACCTTGGGGTCTACGCTCTCAACGGACTTGAACATCCAGTCGGGCTTGCCATCTTTGTCTACTAATAGCGCGCGAACCCCCTCTGCGAACTCGGTATGCATGCAACACTGCGTAGAGAGCACAAGCTCTGCTGCAAACACCTCAGACAGCGATAGATGCCGTGTGCGCTTCAGCTGCTCGACAATGAGGTGCACCGAGAGTGGGGAGCCTTGGGTTATGGCCCGTTTGGAGCGCTGAATCCAGGGATCATCGCTCTGTAGCTTCGCCATGGCACTGAGTAGATCTGCGATACTGTCCTGATCAGTGATGCGTTGGATGAAGTCGTAATGTGCTTGAATTGGAGCATGCATGCGTCTAACGGCCTCGCTCTGCTGCTCAAGCTGGCGCAGAACTCGCCTTACCGCTAAGTCTGCATCAGCACTCCAGTCAGTGTGTTGGAGTGACTCGACTAACTGACCGTATTTATCGGCATCAACAAAGCGGTCAGCCAATCCCAGAAATAGCGCATCTGCTGCATAGATAGGGTTGCCAGTGAGCCCTAGAAATAGGCCGGTTCGTCCAGGCATACGGTTCAGAAACCAGCTCCCGCCAACGTCTGGATAGAGACCGATGGTCACCTCCGGCATCGCTAAATGAGAGGTCTGGGTTACAACGCGGTGGCTACATCCGTTCATTAACCCCATGCCGCCGCCCATAACGATACCACTACCCCAGCAGATGATCGGTTTTGAATAGGTGTGGATCAGATAGTCGAGTCGATACTCGCGGGTGAAGTAGTCTGTGCCGACGCTTGCGCCGTCACCGGCGGCGATAGCGTGGTACAAGTTCACCACATCGCCGCCGGCACAGAAGGCTTTCTCGCCGGCGCTTGTCAGAATAACCGCCACCACTCTGGGATCGCTCTGTACCGCCAGCAGCCACGGCTCTATCAGCTCAATCATCTCTAGGGAGAGTGCATTGAGCGAGCGCTCGGCATTGAGTTGGATCTCTAAAATCTGTTTGCCATCAGTGGTGGGGTAGGAGGTAAACAGCACACAGCTCATCAGTCGGTTTCCAGTGATCAGTTTTGAGAGCGATACCTTAACGGATTGTAAAGCCATGCCCAACAAGCGGTTAGTCTATCTCTTCCAGACATTAATCGACATCTGGTCTTGAAAAACTAGGAGTTCGCCATAATATTAGAATTATCGAATATAAAAGGAGTTCTCATGAGCCAACCCCTCAACATCTCATGTCCACACTGTCTGGCTACAAACCGTGTACCAGCAGATCGTCTTGAGCAAGGCCCATCCTGCGGTAAATGTCGTAAAGCGCTGTTTACGGCTGCGCCGATATCACTCAATGAAGAGACGTTCGGCAAGTTTATCCGAAACACAGATGTCCCAGTCATTGTTGACTTTTGGGCGGGCTGGTGCGGTCCGTGCCGCATGATGGCGCCAGCATTCGCTGAAGCGGCTAAACGCATGGAGCCTCATGTTCGTTTTGCCAAAGTAGATACCGAGGCCGCGCAGCAACTGGCTGCTAAATATGGCATACGTAGCCTGCCAACGATGGTTCGGTTTGAGAAAGGAAAAGAGAAGGATCGCGCCTCAGGGGCGATGAATATATCTCAAATTATGCAGTGGGTAGGGTAGTGCTCGATTAATAACATTTAAGTGAGAGTACAGGGCGACTGCTCTGTACTCTCAAACACTCTGTTCAGTGCTGTTCATTCGCTCGGACAGAGCGGTAGAAGTCAAAACCGCACATAGCTACGCCGATGCCGCAGATGATTGTGAGGTCGGTTATACCTACCTTGAAGGCTAGAATTCCAAGGAAAACCGCCAAAAGGCTAAACGAAAATATCGAGAGAATCAGGTTCATATCAGGCAACCTCTTCGCTAGTTTGTTGTTGGGTCAGATACTCCTCTAGCCAGCGTGCGGTGCGCAGTAGGCGGGCGTCGCCCCCTACAGGACCAACCAAGGAGATGCCCATCGGCAGTCCGTTTGAGCTGGTGAAAACTGGCAGATTGATGACGGGTGTTCCACAGAGGGTCCAGATGCCGTTCATTATAGGGTCGCCGGTGCTATCTTTGGTTGGCGCTTCACCCGTTGCCGATGGAACAATCAAGGCATCACATCGCTCAAACAACTCCTCTAAACCGGCATTTAGAATGTTACGCCAGTCCAGCGCAGCGATGTAATCACGTGCACGAGCTTCTTCGCCCTTCTCAATCGCACCCAGCAGAGTTGGTGAGAGTGAGTCTCGACCTCTCTTGGTGTAGGGGTAGTAACATTTGGCCATCTCTGCAAAATTGATCGTCTCTCTTGCGTGGACGCCCTCGTCAAAAGCCTTGGGGAGGGTAGTGGAAAATACCTGCTCACCGAGGACTTCACCGAGTTCCTCTAGCGCCGCGCGCATCTCTTCGCTGGCTCTCTCATAACCTGGCGGCTCAACTAGAGCGAAGTTGGGCGTAACGGGTACAGGTTCTAGACAGGTTTTGAGCGCTTGTGGAGAGGGAATCATCTGCGTCGCTGAGTCTTGCTCGTCATAGCCCGCTAGCACATCAAGCACAAGTGCTAGATCACCGAGGTCGTGCGCAAATACACCTAAGGTATCTAGGGTGGGTGACTGCAATAGGACGCCCCGGCGTGAAATCAAACCGAAGGTTGGCTTGAGCGCGTGAACCCCGCAGAATGAGGCGGGTCGAATCACCGAGCCGCCGGTCTGGGTTCCAATTGCTATGGGTACCATCCCTGCTGCGACAGCAGCTGCTGAGCCCGAGGACGAACCGCCCGGGGTACGGGTTGCGTCATAGGGGTTCTGGGTTTCACAGGGCGTGAGAAACGCAAGTTCTGTGGTACGTGTCTTGGCAAATATTATCGCGCCGGCAGAACGGAGCATCTCGACAATGGCGGCATCCTTTTTCGGTACGCGGCCGCTGTCGAGAACCGTACCATTCTCTGTCGGGATCGCCTTGGTATCGATAATGTCTTTCAGTGCCACAGGGATGCCGTGCAGAGGCCCCATCGGAAGGCCTCGTAAGCGATAGCTGTCTAGCTGTTTGGCTTGCTCACGAACGTACTCTGCGTCAAACCATGCGAAGGCTTGAATTTGAGGTTCGTGCGCATCTACTTGTGAAATGTAGGCATTCGCCACCTCAAGTGCGGAGATCTCTCCGCGCTTGAGGCGAGCTAGCAGCGAAATAACACTTGGTTGTTTCGTAATGCTCATATTAGCTTCCGTATAGTAGCTCTGGTAGGTAGTAAACGATCTCAGGTACGGTGTACATCAGGATCATCGCTACAAAAACCATAGCCAAGAATGGCATACAGCCTTTAAATATCTCGGTCAA
>JABXHP010000270.1 GCA_013373575.1 Oceanospirillaceae bacterium
AACCTGAAACCCTTTTTCTGCCTCACCACGCTGATAAAAGCGATCAATCGCCTCCAGTACAGGCGTATCGAACCTCTCCCAGCGGCTCAGTATCAGCAAAGCTGTCCGCCCTTTCATATCAGTGGCTAGTTCTGTAGCAATAGAAATAGCATCTGCAAGGTCGCTTGCCCCGATTTGAGGCAAAGCAGCTCCTTTGTCCAAGTTCGCTTCAATTTGGGTAGGGATATAACTACCCAAACGCAGATCTGGCTCTTCGTCTCCGAGACGCCAAATTCCGCCATTAAGAGAGACTCGTGGAAGAGTTCTATTGAAACGCCGCAGAACTTCTCGCTGATAGATGTCCTCCGGGACACCGCGGTAAAATGCACCTTTCTCTACAGAGTCGAGTAATACAATAAGGTTATCTACTCTTCTAACCAGCTTTTGCGATTCGATGCGTTCTGTCAGAGCAGCAGGGGTAAACAAATGAACGGACTCGTCGAACAGAGTGAGATCGTAGGGTTCGATCGTGGCAGAGAATACCTTTTCAGGCACATCTATAAGTGGCTCCATAGTTCCACAACCACTCAAAGTTGCAGCAATAAAAGTGCAAAGAGCTAACTTAGTGTACGAAATGGTTCGGTTTACTATCATTTGGAACAATTACTCCACCTCGAATGCAAAAAGGTTTGCCACGAATTCGCTGAAGTGCCACCCAGGAATGAGGTCTATTCCGAGCCAGCTTTTCAAACGGTAAGCACCCCAAATAAGTACCGCACCAAATATGATCGAACCGCACAATAGCAAGAATAGTAACACTAGCCTGGAGAAACGACGACGCGTTCTAAACCAGCGTGCTGCTTGGAGGTTAAGGGTAGATCGACGGCGGTCTCTGCCGGCAAATATGCAAAAATAGTAATTCCTGAAGATCAAGGGCACGAAAAGACGGATATCAACCGAGTGACGCTGAGCGGCACTTTCGGCGAGCAAAACATCGCGAACAAGCAATTTTTGGTGCTCGCTCAACGGCTCACTCGCCTCAAGTGATCGAATTATCCGACTGGTTGTGAAGTCCGCGAAGACTTCGCCTCCATTTTTCATAAAAAACCCTGTGGCAGCATTGCTCTGAACAAGCAAGCATCGTGCCACAAATTGAAGGCGATTTGCGATGCAGAAAGCGAAAAGCAAACACGAAGCAAGAAGACGCTACGAGCCCCCTACTTTAGCTATACAATGTCAAAATCTTCGATTGAGATAGATGCAGCATCAACACCACGAAGCAATATACTCGTGTCTCCAAATTCGACCGAGGTACCCATCGCCACTTGACTGATCTGGATTTCACTCGCTACTTGAACGGGATCGAAGTTCGACTTTGTATCTATGACTATTACGTCCTCGTTGCCGTTCCAAAGCGTTATCGTATCGCTACCATTGAGACCGGCGTAATCAAACCAGAAGCTATCAGCCCCCTCGTACCCTACCAGCCAGTCGTTCCCCTCGCCTCCGATTATCACATCATTTCCAGCGCTACCTGCAACGATGTCGTTACCACTGCCGCCATCTAAGGAGTCGTTACCCGACTGACCATAACCTCCGCTGACATAATCATCTCCCTCGCCGCCGAAGATAGTATCATCACCCATCCAGCCTCGAACGAAATCATTACCGGCGTTACCTTCTAGATAGTTGTTGCCGAAGTCCCCGAAAATATGGTCAGCACCATCGCCGCCGATAATAGAGTCGTCATCCCAACCACCCCGCAGAGTATCATCACCGACACCGCCAATCAGAGTGTCATTTCCCAAATCTGCATGAATAAAATCATTACCATCACCGCCGTCAATAAAATCGGCGTTGGCGAATTTATCGCTTGGAGGGATAAAGTCAGGGTTAAAAGCACCGGTACCGCCATGCGAATCGCCGTAGAGGATGTCGTCGCCGCCGCCGCCTTCAATTGTGTCTCGCCCGCTCTGACCACGGACATAGTCGTTATCTAATTCACTGTTTAGACCTGCCGATATAAAGTCATCGCCAGAACCACCATCAATATTGTCAGAGCCTGCTTCTCCATAGATGACATCGTTATTGCTGCTAGCGTCAATGGTGTCGTTATCGAGACCACCGTAGATAACATCTAGGCCGCTGCCACCAGTAACCGAATCGTCACCCGCTCCTGCAATCGCGGTATCATTTCCTTCGCCAGCATCGATCGTATCGAAGCCATCGCCTCCAAGTAACATATCGTCGCCCGGCCCTCCGACAAGGGAATCATTCCCGCTATCTCCGGACAACGTGTCATTGCCGGCTTGCCCTCTGAGAGTATCGTCTCCAGCTCCGCCTAACAGCAAATCGTCCTGGTTTTTCCCGCTCAACAAATCAGCTTCGTCAGTACCGCTAAGTAATAAATTTTGAGGCATAGTTTTTATTGATCCTAGATTGATAAGTTTTACTGACTCATACAAAATCTAAGCCAATATTATTTTTTCAAATATTTACAACAAGTTATAAATTTACCACCGAATGCA
>JABXHP010000034.1 GCA_013373575.1 Oceanospirillaceae bacterium
CGAAAGGGTGGGTATCTCCGCACGCGATCGGGCTCTGCGCCCCTGCTCACGTTGCTTCCTCACCTTCTCCAAACGCGCGGTGATCGCTTTGATGCGTGCACGCAACAGACGCCGGTCGGTCTCTAGCTGGGTTTCACCCGGACCACGCAGACCGATACCCCCTTTCTGACGCTCCAAATGTGTCCAACCACGAATCAGACGCGTCGACATGTGCTCGAGCTGCGCCAGCTCCACCTGCAGCTTACCCTCGTGCGTGCGCGCCCGTTGAGCGAATATATCTAGGATCAGTCCGGTGCGATCCAGCACGCGACACTGAATCTCGCGCTCAATATTACGCTCTTGTGCAGGTGAAAGTGCGTGATTAAAAATAACCAACTCAGCTTGGTGCAGACGAACGAGCTCACCCAACTCCTCCACCTTCCCCTTGCCAAGGAAGAATTTTGGACTTGGATCAGAACGCGAGCCAGTGAGCCACTCGACCGGATCAGCACCGGCCGATAGCGCCAGTTCTTCGAGCTCTTTAGGGTTATCGTTTGCATCTGGCGAAGCCAGATTAATGTGGACGAGAATCGCCTTCTCGCCCGACTCAGGACGCTCGAAAAACAATTATTTTTTTACCTCAGAGTTGCTCTTCAGTAGCAGGTAATTTAACCGGACGAGAAGGCACTACTGTAGAAATAGCGTGCTTATAAACCATTTGGCTTACAGTGTTTTTCAACAGAATCACAAACTGGTCAAATGATTCGATCTGACCCTGAAGTTTGATGCCGTTGACAAGGAAAATTGAAACCGGAACGCGCTCTTTGCGAAGTACGTTCAAGTAAGGGTCTTGTAAAGTCTGCCCTTTTGACATGGTCCTCTCCTTCTATATGGAGGTTGTGTTTTAGTGATACGCTTGATGTGATTAGGCCTGGCTCAAGTTGAGCTCCCCCGCTGCCGATTCCATCCGGATCAAAATGTCGCACCAAGGCTTGATAGTATATAGATACGATTCAAATTTGTCTCAAGGTTTGGGCTAGAAGTTGCTCAGAATTCCTCAGCGAATCCAGATGAACAGCCCCCTGCCATCCTCGAATCCAGGTCATCTGCCGCTTAGCCAGCTGCCGGGTGGCCACTATCGCCTTCTCACGAGCCTCCTGCGCACTCAACTCTCCGTCGAGATACTGCCACATTTGGCGGTAGCCGACACACCTCATAGAGGGCAAGTTGAGACTCAGATCGCCACGCGCGCGCAGCGCTTCCACCTCGGATTGAAACCCCTGCTCTAACATCAAATCATAGCGAAGTGCGATACGTCGGTGGAGTTCAGCCCGATCACCAGGCATGAGCGCCAGTGGTACGATATCCCAAGGCAAAACCTTCTCTGCCTGCTCCTGCCAAAAAGTCTCTATGGAGCGCCCAGTCAAAAGCACCACCTCCAACGCACGCTGAATGCGCTGGGAGTCCTTGGGTTTTAGTCTCGCTCCCGAGAGCGGATCCAGCTCTGCGAGCTTTGCGTGCATAGCTGGCCAGCCAAGCTGGGCCGCTTCAGCCTCAAGCTCACTACGTAACTGCGGATCAGCCTCAGGTAGCTTCGCTAAACCATCTGCTAGTGCTTTAAAGTAGAGAATAGTGCCACCTACTAGGATCGGCAGTCTGTTTTGCGCGACGGCTTGATCAATTTCGCGACTCGCATCGGCGACAAAGTCAGCCGCAGAGTAAGCTTGTGTGGGGTCGAGAATATCGACAAGTGCATGAGGGTAGCGCGCAAGTGTTGCAGCATCAGGCTTAGCGGTTCCTATGTCCATCCCACGGTAGATGAGTGCCGAGTCTACACTGATAATCGCACTTTCGTGCTGATCAGCCAGTTGCAGCGCAAGATCAGTCTTACCGGACGCCGTTGGCCCCATAATAAAGAGCACCTTGGGTTTCGCCATACTACTGCCCACGCATGAAGAGTTTGTCGAGCTCCGAGATACTCAACTGAACCCAAGTGGGGCGGCCGTGATTACACTGACCGCTGCGCTCAGTCGCCTCCATATCACGCAGCAGGGCGTTCATCTCAGGGATACTCAACTGCCGGTTGGCTCTGACAGAGCCATGACAAGCCATCGTCGCCAATAGCTCATTGATGCTCTCTTCGATTCTGCGGCTACTGCCGTAGGTACGCATATCGGCCAGCACATCACGCACCAGCAAACTGACGTCCGACTTCGCCAGCGCGACCGGCACCTCTCGTATGCTGAGACTCTCCTGCCCCAGACGCTCAACAGCAAATCCCAGTCGAGTAAATGTCTCGGCCTGCTCAATTGCGATCTCCGCTTCAGACTCACTGACGTTGAGCGAAACCGGAACCAGCAGTGGCTGGGAGCGGATGCCATCGGCATCCCAAGAGCTCTTCATGCGCTCATATACAATCCGTTCATGCGCTGCATGCATATCGACTAACACCATACCCTGAGCGTTCTGAGCAAGAATGTAGATACCGTGGAGTTGCGCCAGTGCGAACCCCATTGGCGGCAGATCCTCTTTGGGCAGCGCAGTAAAATCAGGAGCAACAGGCTCTTGAACTCCGGAATTCTGCGGGTGTAGCTGTGCGTAACCCGCGACTTGCCCCTGCACATCTGCGGCGGAAAAGCTGCTGGAGCTACGTTGCACATAGGCACCAAAGCCGTTGCTAGCCGGCGAAACCGCTGGACTAGATGTACCCACATAACTCTGGCCACTCGACTGCGGCAAGCTCATGCGCTGCTGATCAAAACTCTGACTCAACGGCTGACTCTGACCGGATAAGGCAGCCATTGGATCGACTGAGCCACTGTTATCCTTGGGGCGCTGATCGGCGATCACTCGATGCAAGGTACGGAAGATAAAGTCATGTACGAGTCGGCCTTCGCGGAAGCGCACCTCGTGCTTTGTTGGGTGCACGTTCACGTCTACCAGGGCGGGATCGAGCTCAAGATAGAGCACATAACAGGGGTGGCGACCGCTAAAGAGCACGTCCGCATAGGCTTGGCGAATCGCATGAGTAACCAACTTGTCGCGAATCACACGACCATTCACAAAGAAGTACTGTTGGTCGGCTTGACTGCGCGAATAGGTCGGTAGCCCGATCCAGCCCCATAGTCTAAGCCCCGAGGCCTCTGCAGCGATATCCAAATGAATCGACTGTTCAATAAAACCTGAGCCGAGCAGTGAGCCGATACGACGCTCACGCATCGCTTCACTGTCCGCCGGCTTAAGCTGGTGCACTACACGGTTGTTGTTACTAAGCTGAAAGTGCAGATCGAAACGGCTCAGCGCGAGACGTTTCACCACCTCTTCAAGGTGACGATACTCAGTCTGCTCGGTTTTGAGGAATTTCCGTCGCGCAGGCGTATTAAAGAAGAGATCTCGCATCTCCACAGTGGTCCCCTGCGGATGAGCAGCAGGCGAGAGCTCCGCCTCCATGTCTCGCCCCTCGGCTTTCACCTGCCAGGCACTCTCCTGCCCTTGGGCGCGTGATGTTAACGTGAGACGGGAGACAGAACTAATTGAGGCGAGCGCCTCTCCCCTGAAGCCGAGACTCGCAACGGCCTCCAGATCATCGAGAATCTTGATTTTTGAGGTCGCATGTCGACTCAACGCCAACGCTAGGTCATCTCTATCAATGCCGTAACCATCATCGCGGATGCGAATCAGTTTTACCCCACCCTGTTCAACATCCACCTGCACTTTCGAAGCGCCAGCATCAATCGCGTTTTCTAACAACTCTTTTACAACGGATGCGGGACGTTCTACTACCTCACCCGCCGCTATCTGGTTCGCCAGTTGGGGCGAGAGTAGCTCTATTCGACTCATCAAACTAACCTGCCGGTATTCGTAACACCTGACCTACACGAATACGATCAGACTTTAAATTATTGGCGGAGCGCAACCTGCTGAGGCTAACACCGTTGCGCTGAGCAATAAGCGACAAGCTATCACCTGCTACCACCTTATATTCGCGCTCCATGCTCTTAGGGATCTGCCCCTGCGCCTTAAGCTTTGCCACCAAAGTGCCGGGTGGTGGACGCTGCCAGAAGTGCTCCAGTAGCCCATCAGCTATCGCACGCGCCATGCGCTTTTGATAGCCGGGGTCTTTGAGACGTTTCGCCTCAGCAGGGTTGGAGATAAACCCGGTCTCAACCAGGATTGATGGGATATCTGGAGATTTAAGCACTACAAATCCCGCTTTCTCGATATGCTTCTTGTGCATTTTGGCGAAACTGGCAATTTTGTTGTGGACTAGCTCAGCCACATCAACGCTGCTGGTGCGAGCATAGTTCATCGACATATCCAGCAACACGCTGGCTAGCGCCTCATCTTTATCCTCCAGACTTACGCTACCTACACCACCTATGAGGTCGGCAGAGTTCTCTCGCTGCGATAGCCAGCGACCCATCTCGCTGGACGCCCCCCTATTGGACAACACCCATACCGAAGCACCTCGAGCCTTAGAGTTTCGTGCCGCATCTGCGTGTATAGAGACGAATAGATCCGCATTCATCTTACGCGCCTTACTGGTTCGACCGCGCAGACTTACATAGTAGTCACCCGTGCGTACTAACTGAGCTTTGA
This sequence comes from Oceanospirillaceae bacterium, assembly GCA_013373575.1. Lineage (GTDB taxonomy): Bacteria > Pseudomonadota > Gammaproteobacteria > Pseudomonadales > Balneatricaceae > Marinobacterium_E. The sequence continues at coordinate 4,579 of JABXHP010000034.1, forward strand.
AACCGGGCTCGGCATCTATACGGCGCTTAACTTCCTTGGCAATCGCTAGCACGACACGCTTCTCGTAGAGCCGATTAGGTCCAATCGCGCCGGGATCCTCTCCCCCATGTCCGGCATCTATTGCGACGATAATATCGCGCTGCGTGTCGGGTATAGAGAGCGGCTCAGCGGCAGGCTTTAACGCCTGCTGCTCCGCAGTAGCCAAATCAACAACCAGCCGATGCCCATACTGGTCGTTCGGCGGTAGCGTGAAACTGCTCGGTTGAGCCCGCTGGGCAAGATCTAAAACCAGACGCAACCCATCATCGCGTTTACCTGAGCGCAGTTGGCTAATTGGACTTCCAGCAATATCTAGATTATCGAGACGGGTATCCAGTGTGGTTTTATCTAAATCGATAACCACTCGTGCTGGGTTATCTAGCGTGAACAGACTATGCTGCACCGGACCATTTAGGTCGAACACCAGGCGGGTGTTATCCGGTGCTAACCAAATTCGTAAATTCTCAATTTTGGTATTGGCCTGGGCTACAGAAACAAGCAGCATCAAGCAGACACCGATTGACTGTCCCAGCCACTTCATGAGCTACCTCCGTGTAAACCCTCAGCACTCATAGCGGCAAGCACCGACAGACCTCGTTCGCTATTGGCTCGCGCTTTAAGCAAGCGCCCAGGCAGATCAGGCTCAAGAAAAATTTCCAGATCGGGTTTAGGAAGGAACCCCTCACCTTTTTCAGGCCACTCAATAAGAGAGAGAGCCGCGCCGTCGAAATAGTCGCGCACGCCGAGATATTCTAGCTCTTCAGGGTCGGCCAGACGGTAGAGGTCGAAGTGATAAACCTGGCGGCCGCCACTAAGCTCGTAGGGCTCAACCAAGGTGTAGGTAGGGCTCTTAACACCACCCTCATGACCCAACGCCCGCAACACGCCACGACTGAGCGTGGTTTTACCCATCCCCAAGTTGCCATGCAGAAATATTACGCATCCTGCGCTGTGCGCTGCCAGTCTCGCGCCGGCAGCCAAGGTATCGCCCTCATCAAGCAGACGCCACTCAAGCTGTGAAGCCATAGGTCAGTAAACCCTAATTATCGATCTCGTTATAATTTACCGCGCTCCTAATCTGGTCTAAGAGATCAGAAGCCAACAACCCCCGCTCCCCCCGAGCGGCTGCCAGATCGCCCGCACGTGCATGAATCCATACACCGCAAGCAGCGGCACTGGCCGGGGTAAACCCCTGCGCCAGCAGTGACCCTATAATACCAGAAAGTATGTCTCCCATGCCCGCAGTTGCCATGCCAGGATTTCCAAGGTCACACACTTCAATTTGACCATTTTTTGAGCAGAGAGTTCCAGCCCCTTTAACGAGCTGCACACCACCATAACGGCGTTCTAAATTAAGCAGCGCCGCAACTCTATCTGCCTGAACTTGTGCACTCGATATACCCAGCAGGCGCGCTACTTCGCCAGGGTGAGGTGTGAACACCACATTGGTGCCCCCACGCACATGCCCTTGCGCGATAAGGTTAAGTGCATCAGCATCAAACAGCCGCGGACCATCAAAACCTTCAGCCAAACTCAACATATCCAGAGCCCACTGATCCCCACCCAGCCCAGGACCCACAACCAACGCATCACTCTGTTGCACTAAATCAACGTACTCGCCCGGACGCTCAACACCGTGGACCATCGCTTCCGGAACCCGTGTGAGTGCAGCACTAAGGTGCTCGGGGCGGGTTAGAAGTATCACGCGACCAACACCAGCCCGCAGTGCAGCCTCAACCGCCATAATGACACTTCCGCCCATCCCAAGATTTCCGCCCAGAACTGTCAGCACGCCAAAATTGCCCTTATGGGCCGTGCGAGAGCGCGGCAGCAATTTAGAGCGCACCCAAGACTCAGTCGTTAAATTGACATAAGGCTGGGTCTGATCAATCAACTCTTCTGGCACACCCAAGCTAGCCCAGTAGCGCTCACCGGCATATTCAGGGCCCTCTGCGGTGAGCCACCCCAGCTTATTGGCGATAAATGCTAGCGTGACATTCGCTTTAACCGCACAACCCAGCACAACACCCAGGTCGGTATCCAATCCCGACGGTTGATCCAAGGCCAGCACTGGCTGTACTGCAGCGTTTATTGCCCCGATCATCGAACAGAGAGGCTCTCGTACCTCCCCCCGCAGCCCAATCCCCAACAGGGCATCTACGATAAGCTCAGCCCCTACTCGTAGATTGTCGGTATAAACCTCAGGCGTAATATCGACGGGTAGATCTCTCCACGCCTCGGCCGCTTCATTGGTAGCGCGGTCACGCACATCAAGCGCCGCCACGACAAGCTGTACCTGCCAACCCAACTCATGAGCCATGCGTGCAAGTACGACACCGTCGCCGCCGTTATTGCCACTGCCGACCCATATCGAAACCGACCGTATGTCTGGCCACCGCTGCCGAATAAGTGCTAGCGATGCGTGTGCCGCTCGCTGCATCAATTGATACCCCGGTATAGCTAGGGTTTCTATCGCGCGGCGATCTAACGCCTTGCACTGCGCAGCACTGAGAATAGCTCGGGGCAACTTTCGACTGATCATTCAACCTCCAAACTGCGTTATGCGCCTGAATTCAGTATAGTTAGAATCAACATATTAACTTTTTCATGGGCGGAGAATCTCTTCTGAACGCCAGCAGCGACCAACTTCTTCAACTCAGCCAAGCGCTCAAAGCCCGAGCTAAAGAACTCGGTTTTGATGCTTGCGCCGTAACCCTGCCGGATGCGAGCAGCGAGCAGCAGCACCTCGAGAGGTGGCTCGCCGAAGGTTATCAGGGTGAAATGGAGTATCTGCAAAACCATCTCGAAAAGCGGCTCAACCCGGCTCTGTTGGTTGAGGGGACTCAACGTGTAATTCTTGTACGGATGAACTACCTGCCAGAGGACACATCGATTACCGAGGTGCTGCGCGACAAAAAACGCGCATACATCGCTCGCTACACCCTAGGACGTGACTACCACAAACTGGTCCGCGCACGCTTAAAGCAGCTGGGCAACTGGCTCGTAGAGCGTGCCGACACCGACGTGCAATTTCGCCCCTTCGTTGATAGCGCGCCGATTTTAGAGCGCCCACTCGCACGTCAAGCGGGTCTTGGCTGGATCGGCAAGCACACACTGCTACTCAACCGAGAGGCAGGCTCTTGGTTTTTTCTCGGGTCGCTTTTTACCAACCTACCGCTACCTATCGATGCACCAGAGAGTGATGAGCACTGCGGCCGCTGCAGCGCCTGCTTGGATGTCTGTCCGACAGGCGCATTTCCACAGCCCTATGTTCTGGATGCGCGTCGCTGTATCTCCTACCTGACGATAGAGTACAGCGGCAGCATTCCGCTAGAGCTGCGCCCACTGATGGGCAACCGCGTGTTTGGCTGTGATGACTGTCAGCTCATCTGCCCCTGGAATCGCTTCGCTAAACGCAGTAGTGAAGAGGACTTTCAACCTCGACACAGGCTTGAGCAAGCTGACTTAATTGAGCTGTTTAGCTGGGATGAGGCGCAGTTTCTCTCCAAAACCGAGGGGTCCGCGATCCGTCGAACCGGCTATCAAGGTTGGATGCGAAACCTTGCCGTTGCACTGGGCAACGGCCCCGGCAGCGAGGCTGCCGTTGCAGCGCTGGAGGGGCGCCGGGGGCAAATATCAGAGCTAGTTGACGAGCATATCGACTGGGCGCTAGAGCAACTCCAACAGCAGCGCCGCGCGCAGCTCGAACCGATCTTTACTCACCACGGAGCCAAGCGCCTGCCGAAGTGATTTAGCTTTTAAGATCCGCCTTGAGGAAGTGCTCACGGTAGTAGCGCATCTCATTAATGGAGTCACGAATATCATCCAGCGCCAGATGCGACCCCTTCTTTTTGAGCCCGGCCATAAGGTCCGGACGCCAGCGGCGTACCAACTCTTTAAGAGTACTGACATCAAGATTGCGATAGTGGAAGTGATCCTCTAACTCAGGCATGTAGCGGTTAAGGAAACGGCGATCCTGGTGAACCGAGTTACCACACATGGGCGAGGTTCCAGCATCCGTATGCAGACGTAGAAATTCAAGCATCTGTGCTTGCGCATCAGCCTCCGAAAGATTCGATGCTTTTACGCGAGCCACCAGCCCCGAACCGCCGTGCTGCTTGGTATTCCACTCATCCATTGCGTCCAGCACACTGTCAGGTTGGTTTACAACCAATACAGGGCTCTCAGCTATTGGGTTGAGCTGAGCATCTGTCACAATGATTGCCATCTCTATGATGCGCTCTTTAACCGGGTCTAAACCGGTCATCTCTAGGTCAATCCAAATTAAACGGCTATCGCGTGACATAACTCTCTCCGGCACCGAAAACTGTGGGTACATGCACATAGAATAAGCGTTCAGATCGACCCGCTCCACCCTTCTAGGTATCATATCGCAAATAATTACCACTGACGGACACACGCCTGCATGGCTAAACGCAAAGTCAATCGTCGCCAAGCTTGGCGCATCGAGAAAATTCAAGCCGAACGTACCGCGCGTGCTGCGCGAAAAGATGCGCATATAGATGCACAACTCGAGGGCGGTGATCTGGGGCCAGAACAGCACGGCATCATCATTTCGCACTACGGCAAATTGGTAGACGTTGAGGCGCGGGAAGGTCCGGACAGCGGTAAGATCATCCGCTGCCATATGCGCACCCACCTGGGACAACTGGTCACTGGCGACCGCGTGATCTGGCGCCCATCGCCTGATTCGGGCGTTGTGGTAGCGCTTGAGGAGCGCAGCTCAGAGCTCAAGCGCCCTAACAACCACGGCGAACTCAAACCGGTAGCAGCAAATATTGATGCCATTCTCATTGTCGTTGCGGTAGAGCCGCGCGCTCATGCAAACCTGATAGATCGCTATTTAGTTGCAGCTGAGCTCTCTGGCATCGAGCCGGTTATCGTCCTTAACAAGACAGACCTAATAAACGAAGAGAACGCCCAGTGGTTGCTACCAATGATCGATGCTTATGTCGATATCGGATATAAGATCATCTACGCCTCGACGAGCACACAAACGGGGCTTGATGAGCTGCACGAATTCCTCAGTGGCAGAACAACCGTATTTGTTGGTCAATCAGGCGTAGGTAAATCATCACTTGTGAATGAGCTTCTCCCTGGCGTGGACTTGAAAGTCGGTGCGCTCTCTGAAGCTCACAAGAAGGGTAAGCACACCACCACCACCGCCCGACTTTTTCATATACCTGGCGGTGGTGACCTTATTGATTCCCCCGGAATTCGAGAGTTTGGCCTCTGGCATATCGATCCCGATCACCTGCTTGACGGTTTTCGCGAATTTCGCCCGTTTATTGGCCACTGCAAATTCCGCGACTGTGCACATGAACAGGAGCCCGGATGCGCCTTTGACGAAGCGCTGGAGAGCGGTGCCGTGTCAGAGCAACGCTTTATGAGCTACAAGCAGATTCTACACTCCATGCTCGACTCTGATTTCGGGCCACGGAATAGCTAAACAACCTCACCCCTTGCTATCATGCAGGTTGAATTTTGCGTTTTTATTGTCCGAGTTTTAATGGGAGCCAAGGTTGAAAACCACTCTGTTTATACTTTTCCAGCAAATCATACCCCAGCACCTACTTTCACGCCTAGTTGGGTCTCTAGCCGAGTGTCGCCAACCCTGGCTTAAAAACTGGTTAATCCAACGCTTTATTAACCACTTCAATGTCGATATGGGCGAAGCGCAAGAGAGCCAGCCTCAAGCCTACGCTAACTTTAATGCGTTCTTTACGCGCGCCTTGAAAGATGGGGCTCGCAAAGTATCGCTCGACGCCAATCTGATTACATCGCCAGCCGACGGTGCTATCTCTGAAATTGGTAACATCGATTATGGCCGCATTCTGCAAGCGAAGGGGCGCGGATATAGCCTGACATCACTCGTCGGTGGGGACGAACAGCGCGCCGAACCCTTTATAAACGGACGTTTCGCTACCATTTACCTGTCACCCAAAGATTACCACCGCGTTCACATGCCAGCAGGCGCCGTGTTAAAAGAGGCAGTCTACGTACCCGGCGATCTCTACTCTGTCAACCAAACGACTGCAGAGAATGTCGATGCCCTGTTTGCGCGTAATGAGCGGCTCGTCTGTATCTTTGAGACCGAGCAAGGCCCGATGGCGATGATCCTTGTGGGAGCCATGATCGTAGCAGGGATCGAGACGGTATGGGCGGGCCAAGTCGCACCACCCACTAAACAACCGCAACAGATTTACAATACCCAAGCAGACACACCGATACTGCTAGAACAGGGCGCCGAGATGGGTCGATTCAAGTTGGGCTCGACAGTGATCTTGCTCTTCCCTGATGAGACCATCGAGTGGCTAGACTCTTTAAAAGCCGGTACGCCACTGCGTATGGGTGAAGTAATTGGCGAACGCATCAAACTTGTTGATGCAGAGACGACTGAGGAGTAGTCCTTGAACACGAGCTACGAATGGCTGAGCCAGCATCAAGATGATTCACAGGCTCTGTGCACGCCACTAAGCAACTACCGCATAATTCGCGTATCAGGCCCCGACACTGAGAAGTTTCTGCAAGGCCAGCTTAGCTGCGATATTCGCCAACTCGCCAAGCAGGGCCACCTGCTCGGGGCGCACTGCAACATCAAAGGGCACATGATAAGCCTGTTCCGGCTCTTCTATCACGGGCCAGAGCAGGTTTGGCTGCGCGTACATTCAGAGATCGCGCAGACAGCTTTCGACAACCTGAAAAAGTACAGCATCTTCTCCAAAGTAACCCTAGAGTTTGCCGATGGTCTCAGCGGCCTGGCACTGGAGAGAGAGCCACAGGAGGGTCTGTGTGCGGGCTTAGATATAAAGAGTGGA
>JABXHP010000302.1 GCA_013373575.1 Oceanospirillaceae bacterium
AGAGTTGTTGCTACCACGGCAAAACCCACCTCGCGGATGCCATCCCAGGCTGCGAGCAGAGGTGGTTTACCTTGGTCTAAATGGTGATGAATATTCTCTACCACCACAATAGTGTCATCTACCACTAGGCCAATCGCGAGCACCATCGCCAGCAGCGTCAGCAGGTTAATTGAGAAATCGAAACCGAGTATCGCCAGACAGGCAGCAATCAGCGATATGGGTACTGTAAGTGCGGGGATTAGCGTTGCTCGCAGATCACCAAGGAAGACCCAGATAACCAGAATCACTAGGCTTGCCGCGATTGCAAGTGTTGTGTACACCTCAGAGATCGCACTTTTAATGAACGTTGAGACGTCATAGGAGGTTCGCAGGTCCGTACCCTCAGGAAGGAAGGGGCGCAGCGCCTCTATCTCTTGTTTAACACCATCAATAACGGTCAGTGGGTTGGCGTTTGAGATGGGTTCGATACCTAAGGCAATAACCTCTTGCGCATCGGCGCGGAACATCTCATCCGTGTCTAGCGCGCCGGTGCTGATTTGCGCAATATCTCCCAGCCTCACAAGAGGGCCGGGTGCCTGTCGAATAACCAGTGAGCGAAACTCAGCAACGCTGTTATAGCCTCGGGGTATCTGAATCTGCAATGTGCGCTGCGGCCCCGTAAGCTCACCTCCACGTAACTCGAGGTTTTCGCGTTTGATGGCGCTGGCAACTTCTTGTGGAGTTAACCCAAGCGCGTTGAGTCGGTCGATATCAAGATTTACGCGCAGCACATAATCACGTGCACCGAGTATCTGCACGGCACTGACTCCATCTACTCGTTCAAGTCGCTCTTTCAGCGTGCGCTGGGCGTAGTCGGTGAGCTCCACTCCGTCCATGTTACTGGAGCTGGCAATGATATAGAGAATCAAATCGCCACGCGCACCACTCTTAGAGACGCTAGGTGCGCCCGCTTCATCAGGCAACGCGCGCGCGGCTCTGGCTACAGCCTCACGCACATCGTTGGCGGCGTCATCGAGGTTGCGCGTTGTCTCGAAGGTGATGGATATGCGAGAGGTGTTGCGCGCACTGGTTGATTCAATAAAACGCACACCCTGAATACCTGAGAGACGCTCCTCCAAAGGAGTAGTAACACGTAGCTCAACAACCTCAGGTGAGGCGCCAATATAGCTGGTAGAGATATTGACCTGTGGCCGCGACACATCGGGATACTCCCGCAGTGGCAGGTTAAGCCAGGCTAGCAAGCCGAACACAACCAGCAGAAGACTGACCACAAATGCGAATACTGGGCGGCGTACCGAAACTTCACTTAGAATCATGATTGCGGCTTCTCACGGCGCTGACCCTCTCTCGGTTTGGAGTCGTCACCCTCACCTAAGATTCGCACTGGACGATTGGGTTTAGCTTTCACCAACCCTCTGTCGACAATGCGATCGCCCACCTGCAGCCCGCTGGTAATTTCAACCCACTCATTGGTCTCCTGCCCCAGTTTCACCTCCGTTGCTAAGGCTTTGGTATCTTCGCCAAGCTTAAGCACAGTAGCGCGATCTCCTTCGTGGATAAGTGTGCGCGAGGGCACTACCAGTTTTGCTTCGCCGGAGTCTACGCGCAAGGTTACGCTGACACGCATACCGGGGCGTAATAGCCCTTCGGAGTTGTCAATGATAGCCATTGCGCCAAGTGTGGCACGCTGTTCGTCCATACGGGTGTCGATGAGCGAAACCTCACCAGTGAAGCTCTGCTCTGGCCACGCGGCAGAAGTGAGTTGTACTTCACGGCCAATCTGCACATGGCGGATGTAGCGCTCTGGGATGTCGAAGTGGACTTTGAGTTGAGTAACGTTATCCAGCGTTGAGAAGGCTTCGCTACTATTTATCCAACCGCCTTCAACCCAGTCGAAACCGCCAAGTACGCCTCTAAAAGGTGCTTTGAGTTGGTGCCTTTCAAGGACGAGGCGAGCGATGCGGATGTTTGATTTCAGCCCCTCGGCCTCTGCCTCTTGAATATCAACCTTCTCAGCAGCGCCTGCCATTTTTTTAACTAAAGAGCGTTGGCGCTCCAGCTGCTGCAGGGCTAAATCGAGTTGAGACTGCAAGCGGTCGAGCTCTGCTTGCGCCGAGCGACTGTCCAGCGTTACGAGCAGCGCTCCTGCTTCCACTCTGTCACCCGGTGCAACGTGCAGTTTGGCGATACGTCCATTCAGCTCGGTATGCAGTTCAGCTTGCTGATAGGCGGCCAAGGTGCCGCTACTGATATAGCTTTGGGGAATTTGTCGCTGCTCCACTTGGTAGGCGGTAACAGCTGGTGGCGGTCGCTGGGGACGCTCAGCTCCGATAGCTACCATTGGTTGATAAGCGAGTGAAAAAGAGAGAAACAGAAGAGCCGTTCGCATATTAGAAACCGCACTTTACAGGGAAGATTAATAGCGCGAACTATTTCACGCTTTGTTGTCTTTGACTAGTAGTTTTTCTTACGTCTGGGAGTGAGGTTCCAGATTATTATTTTATTAAATCAGCGCTCACTGACGGTGGGTTATCGAGCCCCTTCAGGCTATAATGGCGGGATAAACTCCACCCTGGTGAAGATCGAATGAATATTGCCGAGTATATGCAACAACTGGGTGCAAACGCGCGCCAAGCCTCGCGCTTGATGGCAAGCGCCAGTACCGACAAAAAAAATCGGGCTCTACTAGCGATGGCTGATGCCATCGACGCCAACCGTGAGCAGCTGGCGAGCGCCAACGCTGTTGATCTTGAGAAAGGTACTGCTAACGGCCTCGATGCTGCAATGTTAGACCGTTTGGAGCTTACTCCAGCGCGGATTGACGGGATGATTGAGGGCCTACGGCAAGTTGCTGCTCTGCCTGACCCAGTGGGCGACGTTAGCGACATGCGCTACATGCCATCTGGAATACAGCTAGGTAAAATGCGTGTGCCACTTGGCGTTATCGGTATTATCTACGAGTCGCGGCCAAACGTTACCGTGGAAGCGGCAAGCCTGTGTCTAAAGTCGGGTAATGCGACTATCCTGCGCGGTGGTTCTGAGGCGATTCAATCTAATCAGGCGATCGCCGCTTGCGTTACCGCTGGTTTGAAGGCGGTAGGTCTGCCAAGCGCTGCTGTACAAGTGGTTGAGACCACCGACCGTGCTGCCGTGGGTGCGCTAATCACTATGCCCGAATTTGTTGATGTCATCGTGCCCCGCGGTGGCAAGGGCTTGATTGAGCGGATCAGCAATGAAGCTCGCGTGCCGGTTATCAAACATCTCGACGGTATCTGCCATGTCTATATCGATGCAGAAGCGGATATGGCTAAAGCGGTGAATATTGCTATTAACGCCAAGACACACCGTTACGGCACCTGTAACACCATGGAGACGCTTCTCGTTCACGAAAGCGTTGCCAGCGAAGCGTTGACAGAGCTCTCCACAGCCTACAACTCGGCCGGTGTTGAACTGCGAGGCTGTGATAAGACGCGGGCGATTCTCGGTGGCATTAAGAGTGCGACTGAGGAGGATTGGGCAACTGAGTATCTTGCACCCATCCTCTCAATCAAAGTGGTTGGCGGCATAGATGAGGCCATTGCTCACATTAATGAATATGGATCACACCATACTGACGCGATAATCACCGAAAATTACACACTTTCGCGCAAGTTCCTGCGAGAGGTGGACTCAAGTTCAGTGATGGTGAACACCTCAACTCGCTTCGCTGATGGGTTTGAATATGGCTTGGGAGCGGAGATCGGTATCTCAACTGATAAGATCCATGCTCGCGGACCGGTAGGCCTTGAAGGGCTTACTTCGCAGAAGTACATCGTCTTCGGTGAGGGGCAGATAAGGCGTTGATAGAGGCAACAACCGCTCGCGTTATCTTTGGTGGGACTTATGATCCGGTCCATCACGGACACCTGCGCGCAGCAGTTGAGATTGGAGAAGCGCTTGGCGTTAATCAGGTCGATCTGATTCCTGCACGTGATCCGGTCCATCGCGGGGTGCCGGGTGCTACTGCCACTGAGCGGCTGGCGATGCTCGAACACGCCGTTAGCGCTGAACCTACCTTGCGGGTAAATGCGATCGAACTTGAGGCGCCAAGAGAGAGTTACACACTATTTACTCTGCAGGAGTTGCGTACAGAGATTGGCGCTGAAACACCGTTAATTTTGGTGATGGGAATGGATGCCTTTCTTGGGCTAGAGAGCTGGCGCGGTTGGCAGAGCCTCCTTGATTGTGCGCACATTCTAGTGTTGATGCGTCCGGGCTATCACCCCAGTTTATCGCCGGCTCTGCAGCAGTTGCAGAGTGAGCATGGCACCGAAACACTGAGCCAGTTGCTGCAAAGTGCAGCAGGTCGGCTCTGCTTGTTTGAACAGACTCCGTTGGAGATCTCGGCAACGCAGGTGCGAAAAATTATTGCGAGCGGGGCTAACCCGCGTTACCTAATTCCAGATGCTGTCTGGCGTTATATTCAGGAAAATGAGCTTTATGGATTTAAACGAACAGAACCAAACTGAACAACAAGACCAGCACCTTCTTGGCCTTATCGAGGGCGCGCTTGATGATATGAAAGCGAAGGAGATGGTTGTAATTGACGTCCGTGGGCGCTCTACAGTTACCGACTACATGGTCGTTGCCAGCGGTACTTCAAAGCGTCATGTTGCGGCAGTCGCGCAGGAGGTTCTGGATAAACTCAAAGCCGAAGGAATGCAGCCGATGGGTGTTGAGGGGCAGGATGTCGGGGATTGGGTGCTGGTGGATGTTGGCAGTGTCATCGTTCACGTCATGATGCCAGATGCACGTAGTTTCTATGACATCGAGCGTCTCTGGTCAGTGGGTGGCGAGCAAAGTAGCAACTAATGCGGATTCGCCTGATTGCTGTGGGAACCAAGATGCCCAGCTGGGTCACTAGCGGGTATCAGGAGTATGCCAAGCGTCTACCCAATGACTTTCAGCTTGAGCTTGTCGAGCTCTCAGTAGGTCATCGCGGCAAGGGGGCGGATACCGCTCGGGCGATCAAGTCTGAAGGGGATGCCATGCTTGCTGCCATTCCCAAGGGCGACAAGGTGATCGCGCTCTGCGTGGATGGTCGCAACTGGTCCACGGAAAAGCTCGCTGAACAGGCCGAGAGCTGGCGGATGGAGGGGCACAATATCTCTCTACTCGTTGGTGGGCCAGATGGGCTCGATGCTCGCTGCATCGCACTGGCTGATCAGCGTTGGTCACTCTCAGCACTGACTTTGCCACACCCTCTTGTTCGTATCGTACTTGCCGAGCAGCTCTACCGCGCGTGGACGCTGCTGCAAGGTCACCCTTATCACAAGTGAGCTAGATGGAATCGAAGCGACTAAACGACTACTCGAGAGAGAATAGCTTCTTCGCAAATCGCGCCATTATCGCTTTTTTGCTGGTAGTTGTACTGATGGCGCTGCTCATCAGTCGTGTCTACTACCTCCAGGTTGTCGAACACGACCGGTTTGCAGCCATCTCCGAACGCAATAGGATTCAGCTTCAGCCCGTAGCACCGCGGCGCGGCCTGATATACGACCGTAACGGCGTACTGCTAGCGGATAACCGTCCTAACTTTAGCCTGACACTGCTGAAAGAGGAACTCGACGGGGTCGATGAGACACTGGAGCGGCTCGCGGGCGTTGTAGAGCTTAGTGAAGATGAGATCAACCGTTTTAAGCGACGTCTAAATCAACGTCGCCGACCTTTTGAAACCGTACCTCTTAAGTTCCGACTTACACAAGAGGAGATCGCGAAGATCTCCATTGAGTACCACCGCCTTCCGGGGGTGCAGGTTGAGGCGGATCTCGTGCGTGCCTACCCTCAGGGTCCCGCCTTGGCTCACGCGTTAGGCTACGTTGGGCGCATTAACGAGCGCGAACTCAAGTCTGTCGATGCAAATACCTATGCTGCTACCCACTATATCGGCAAACTTGGCATTGAGCGTTATTACGAGCCGCTGCTGCACGGTGAGGTGGGCTGGCGTAAAGTTGAGACGGACGTACGTGGACGCGTATTGCAGACATTAGAGCAGCAAGATCCAGTGCCGGGTGTAGATATCCAAGTTAGCCTGGATGCGCAACTGCAGCAGTTCACGGCGGAGTTGATTGATAATCGCCGGGCCGCCGTAGTTGCTATCGAGCCGAAATCGGGCGAGATACTCGCGCTGGTGAGTAACCCCTCATATGACCCCAACGCCTTCGTTACCGGAATCTCCGTAAAAGATTACAACGCCCTGCGCGAGAACAGAGACTTGCCGCTTTACAATCGCGCGATTAGGGGACTTTACCCGCCCGGTTCGACACTCAAACCCTTCACCGCCCTCGCGGCTATTGATAGCGGCAGTGTGCCATTAGACCATAAGGTCTGGGACCCGGGCTTTTACCAGCTTAGCGCTGGCGGTCGTAAATACCGTGACTGGAAACGCGAGGGGCATGGTCGAGTAGACCTCAATCACGCATTGGCGGAGTCTTGTGACGTCTGGTTCTACGATATCGCTACCAAAACCGATATCGACATCTTTTCCGACTATTTAGGGCGGTTCGGATTTGGTTCAATTGCAAGCCTCGACCTGCCCGAAGCGAGCGCTGCTATCTTGCCCTCGCGTGACTGGAAACGTGGGCGCGATAACCTGCCCTGGTACCCGGGTGACTCTCTGAACCTGAGTATTGGCCAGGGCTTTATGATTGCCACGCCGCTACAGTTGGCAACGGCAACCGCTGTACTGGCGAATCGTGGCAAGTGGGTGCGGCCGCAGATGCTCAAGCGCGTGGTGGCGGAAAACGGCTTAGATGAGGTGCAGCAGCAGCTGCTAGCTGAGCTTGAATCCAAGCCCACCCCGCAGGATATTGTTCTGAACCGAGAGGGTAATTGGCAGGAGATCATTCAAGGGATGGTTGATGTGGTTAATGCCAGTTACGGTACCGCGCGCAAGACTGGCGCGGGCACGGAATATGTTATGGCAGGTAAAACGGGTACAGCGCAGGTCGTTGGTATTGCTCAGGAGGCTGAGTATGACTCCGAGGCTCTACTCGAGCGCCATCGTGACCACGCCCTCTTTATCGCCTTTGCACCGGTCGATGACCCTAAGATCGCCGTGGCTGTAGTCGTGGAGAATGGCGAAGGTGGATCTCGTGCAGCGGCTCCGGTGGCGCGCGAAGTGATAGACGCTTGGCTACTCAAAGATTTCGACAATGCGCTGAGGGATGGCTGATGGTTCGTGGTGATTTTCAGCGCTCAATGGATGCTCGGGCACTACGTCGGCCTAACTCTTTATGGAGTTACACCCATCTGGATCTGCCGCTACTGCTACTACTTATGGCGCTCTGCGGTTATGGGCTGTTCGTGCTCTATAGCGCATCAGGGCAGGACACAGGTTATGTCACTCGCCAGGCTATTCGAATGGGTGCGGGTTTCGCAGCACTCATATTTCTGGCTCAGGTTCCGCCACGAACTATTATGCGGCTCGGGCCGTGGATCTATGTAGCGGGTATAGCACTGCTTATAGCTGTGCTGCTATTCGGTGTTGGGGCTAAAGGGGCTCAGCGCTGGATCGCTTTACCCGGATTTAGGTTTCAGCCCTCTGAAGTTATGAAGCTGGTGCTGCCTGTCATGGTGGCGGGTTACTTGGCTCGCCACCCTCTGCCGCCGAGTTTCAAATCCATTGTTGTCTCGTTAATTATGATTGGAGTGCCGTTTGCTCTGATCATGAAACAGCCTGATCTTGGTACATCGCTTTTGATCGGCGCCTCAGGCGTATTTGTGCTGCTCTTTTCGGGCATCTATTGGCGCTGGATTTTTCTCGCGATGGGGCTGGGTGCCGCGGCACTGCCTGGGCTCTGGATGATCATGAAGGATTACCAGAAGCAGCGTGTACTAACCTTCCTCGACCCCGAGAGCGATCCGCTAGGCTCCGGTTGGAATATCATTCAATCCAAGACCGCTATCGGTTCAGGTGGCCTATCGGGCAAAGGCTACTTAGATGGTACACAGTCGCAGTTAAACTTCCTGCCTGAGTCACATACGGACTTTATTATTGCCGTAATCGGCGAGGAGCTCGGGATGACCGGTGTGCTCGTGCTGTTGGCGCTCTACCTGCTAATTATTGGCCGTGGTTTGTTCATTGCTGTGCAGGCGCAAGACTCCTTCTCGCGTCTGCTCGCAGGTAGCCTTACACTGACCTTTTTCGTTTATGTGTTCGTAAACATCGGCATGGTAACTGGGTTGCTGCCGGTGGTTGGTGTGCCACTGCCAATGGTGAGTTATGGTGGTACTTCTATAGTGACCTTGATGGTCGGCTTTGGCATGCTCATGTCCATACAGACGCATCGGCAAATGGTGCGGCGCTAATTGCACTAAAGGGGATATTGATGAACAAGCTGTTTTCAAGTGTTAAAGCGGTAGTTTTGGTCTGTTCAGCAGCCCTATCTTTTAGTGTGCACGCGGGCTACGACACCCATCCGGATGCACAGAAACTGATAGATGAGCTGCAACCTGAAGGCTTTGATCCAGCTTATATTCGCTCGGTACTCGCGCAGGCTGAGCGAAAACAGTCGATCCTCGATGCTATCAGCCGTCCCGCCGAAAAACGCCTCGATTGGGGTGAGTATCGTGCGATCTTTATTGAGCCAAAACGCATCGCTCAGGGGGTGGAGTTCTGGAATGAGCACAAGGCTACGCTAGAGCGTGCCGAGCAAGAGTACGGCGTACCGACTGAGATCATGCTGGCAATTATGGGCGTGGAGACTCGTTTCGGTCGGATTACCGGTAATTTTCGTGTGCTTGATGCGCTCGCAACCCTTGGTTTCGACTTTCCACGTCGTGTGGAATTCTTTCGCGGCCAGCTAGCCGATTATTTCCGCCTCGTGCGCGCTGAGGGGGTTGAGCCCGGTACGCTCAAAGGCTCCTATGCGGGTGCAATGGGGTACGGTCAGTTTATCCCCTCAAGTTTCCTCGCTTACGCGGTAGATTTCGATGGCGATGGTCACCGGGATATTTGGGATAATCCGGCCGATGCGATTGGCAGTATTGCAAACTACTTTGCTGAACATGGCTGGCGCGCGGGTGAGGCGGTCGTTGCCGACCCTATCTTCGATGATGCGGACGTAGAGGCGTTAGTTAATCAGGACCTGAAACCGGAGCTAACGTTGCTAGAGTGGAGTGAAAAAGGGGTAACACCGCGCGAAGCGCTCAATGGCAACATGAAAGCGACCCTTATGCGCCTCAGTAGCGGTGAGAAGAATGAGTATGTCTTGGGGCTGCACAACTTCTATGTAATCACCCGCTATAACCACAGTCGACTCTACGCGAGTGCCGTCTACGAGTTGAGTCAGCTTTACAAAGAACAGATAAAGTAGGTACTTGCATTGCGTATAATTCTCTCATCCCTCGTATGTGCACTTTTGCTGGCGGGATGTTCAGCGCCCGAAAAGGTGAGCGATTCACGCTACACAATGAAACATGATACCGCACCGGTAAACCCGCCTGACGTCTCAAATGTACCTGATGCGGTGCCGATGGATGTCGCTTACAGCCGTGGGGGTAACAAGCCGGTCTATCAGGTGTGGGGTAAAACCTATCGTGTGCTCGATACCCACATCGGTTACAGCGAGGAGGGGATCGCCTCCTGGTATGGGCTCAAGTTTCATGGCCACAAAACCTCAAATGGCGAAATTTACGATATCTATAAGATGTCAGCAGCCCATAAAAGCCTGCCTATCCCCAGTTATGCGCGTGTTACTAATTTGGATAACGGTAAAAGCGTGATTGTTCGCGTAAATGATCGTGGCCCCTTTCATGAGGAGCGTCTGATAGATCTTAGTTATGCTGCTGCATCTAGACTTGAGATAACCCAAAAAGGTACCGGGCGCGTGCGTGTTGACGCTATTGATGCACGCAGTGTCGATAACAGTTCACCGTCGGCCGTGCCGGCGGTTCAGCCTGCCCGCAGTGCGCTGGCTGGCGCCAATGCTGAAGGGCGGTTTTTGCAGATCGGCGCTTTTGGAAGTGCGGATAACGCTGAAAAAGCGCAGCTGAAACTGGCATCGATTAGCGGCCAGAGTGTGACCGTTGTTCCCGTTGATAGAGAGGGGCAGCGCCTGCATCGCGTCTTGGTTGGGCCTTTAAGAGCAGGTATATCGGTTGATGGGTTAATAGAGCGTCTCGTCAATGCAGGCTATTCGACACCGATTTTGGTAGACTCCCCCTAACTTTTTGAACGATTGAATTTGCTACCTATGTTGTCATCAATGTTGTTATCCATGCTGTTATCTAAGTTGTTACCCACTCTTCGTTACCTCGTCGCCCTTGTGGCACTTGTCTCGCTGCAACTGCAGGCCGCACTCGTTCCTGCACCCCCACAACTCGCCGCCACAGCCTACCTTGCAATGGATGCGGCTACCGGTGATATTTTGGTGGAGTCAGGAGCTGATGGTCGCTTTGCGCCGGCGAGCCTGACCAAAATGATGACCAGTTACATCGTTGAGCATGAGATTGCGCAAGGGAACGTTGCCGAGACGGATCTAGTTCCAATCAGCGTTAAAGCGTGGAAAACACCTGGGTCACGTATGTTTGTGCGTGAAGGTACCCAGGTTCTGCTCGGCGATCTTTTGAGGGGGGTCATTATTCAATCGGGTAATGATGCCTCGGTAGCGTTGGCTGAATACATCGCGGGTAGCGAAGATGCCTTTGCGGATTTAATGAATCAGCATGCCGTGCGCTTGGGTCTGAAGAATACCCACTTCGAGAACGCAACGGGCTTACCCGCGGACAATCATTACTCGTCCCCACGTGATCTGGCGTTGATTGCCCGCGCGCTGATTCGGGACTTTCCAGAGCAGTACTCAATTTATGCTGAGAAGTACTTCACTTACAACGATATTAAGCAGCCTAACCGCAATAGGCTGCTGTGGCGTGATGCGACGGTCGATGGTGTAAAAACCGGGCACACAGAAGAGGCGGGTTACTGTCTAGTCGCCTCGGCGCTGCGTGACGATATGCGCGTTATCTCAGTTGTTTTAGGAACCACCAGCGATGAAGCGCGCGCTGCCGAAAGTCAAAAGCTGCTCTCCTACGCCTTTCGTTTCTACCGTACCTTCCCGCTCTACCGAGCCAATGCCGTGCTCAACACCTCGGATATCTGGAAAGGTAGTCTCGATAGCGTCGGTCTTGGACTATCTGAAGATTTAGCAGTAACGATTCCGCGTGGGCAGGAAGATCAGTTGGCTGCAACACTTGATCTGCCGGGTGTTATTGAGGCGCCCCTGGCTGCGGGTCAGCAGGTGGGCTCTTTGCAGATCAGTCTTGGCGGAAAGCTTTTGCGTGAGGTACCCCTGGTGAGTCTGCAGGATGTTGCCGAGGCGGGCTTTGTGAAACAGATTTGGCACAGTGTCGTCCTCTTTTTTAAAGGACTTTTTGAGTAAGCTTGATTTTCACCCGGTTGGGCCATAGATAGAGCCAACTAACGCAGTTTTGAGGTAGGTATGAGCGAGCCAGAAGCGCCAAAAATTGAATTTCCTTGTCCAGACTATCCAATAAAGGTGGTCGGCAACAACGCCGATGATTTTCGTGCTTATGTGATTGAGACCGTTCAGATCTATGCACCTGACCTCGATATCTCGCGAGTTACCGTACAGGAGAGTCGTACAGGTAAGTACCTATCAGTTCGCTTGTGGATTACCGCCACTGGAGAGGAGCAACTGGATAAGATGCACAAAGACCTGAAGGCCTCTGGCCGCGTTCATACTGTTCTTTAATGTCTCATCTTATTTTGCGGCAATTGGGCCGCCAGCCCTACCAGCCAACCTTTGAACGTATGCAGGCGTTCACTAACGAGCGCACTAGTGATACCCCCGATGAGATCTGGGTACTGGAGCATGAGCCCGTATTTACCCAAGGGCAGGCGGGTAAGGCTGAACATCTACTCAACACCGGTGATATCCCTGTTGTCCAGGTAGATCGTGGCGGGCAGGTGACTTATCACGGTCCAGGCCAGTTGGTTATCTACCTGCTACTCGACCTGAAACGCAACAGCCTTGGGGTTAGAGACCTCGTTACCCTGATGGAAGAGTCGGTGGTTGAACTACTGCAATCGTATAGCGTTGAAGCGGCTCCCAAGCCTGATGCCCCCGGCGTCTATGTAGCGGGGCGTAAGATCTGCTCATTGGGCCTGCGCGTACGCCGTGGTTGTAGTTTTCACGGGCTCGCGCTCAATGTAGATATGAGCCTAGAGCCCTTTTTACGCATCAATCCCTGTGGATATGCGGGGATGGAGATGACTCAATTAGCTATGCTCAGGGATAAGATCGAAATTTCTCAGGTAGCGAAACAGTTAAGCGCGATCCTGATCAGAAGAATTGGGTATAATGACGCTCAAGAAATTAATGGATGGGAATAGCCTATGTCTAATCAGAGCACGAAACCGGTGGGTGTAGCCGAGCAGGGCGTCAAGCTACGTGGTGCGGAAAAACTGGCACGTATTCCGGTTAAGGTTATTCCAACGGCTAAAGAGGATATGCTGCGCAAGCCCGATTGGCTGCGTGTACGCATGGGCAATAACGCAGAAGTTAAGCGCATTAAAGAGAAGCTTCGCCACCACAAGCTGGCGAGTGTCTGTGAAGAGGCAAGCTGTCCTAACCTAGGTGAGTGCTTCAGCCACGGTACGGCAACTTTCATGATTATGGGAGATATCTGTACCCGCCGTTGCCCATTCTGTGATGTGGCTCATGGACGTCCTAATGCGCTCTCTCCTGATGAGCCTCGTGAGCTAGCGCATGCGATTACCGATATGGGGCTCAAGTACGTGGTTATCACCTCGGTTGACCGTGATGACTTGCGTGATGGCGGTGCGCAGCACTTTGCAGACTGTATTCGTGAGACTCGCGAGCGTAGCTCGACGATCCAGATTGAGACGCTAGTACCTGATTTTCGTGGTCGTATGGATATCGCGCTGGAGATCCTGACCCAGACACCGCCTGATGTGTTTAACCACAATATGGAGACAGTGCCGCGTCTCTACAAGCAGGTTCGTCCAGGTGCTGACTACGCTTGGTCACTTGAGCTACTAAAACGCTTCAAAGAGGCGCGTCCTGAGATCCGGACTAAATCCGGTCTGATGGTGGGCTGTGGTGAGACTAACGAGGAGATTATCGAGGTGATGCACGACATGCGTGCGCATAAGATCGATATGATCACAATCGGCCAGTACTTGCAGCCGAGCCGCGATCACCTACCTGTAGATCGTTTCGTTACACCAGAGGAGTTCAAAGAGTTCGAGACTATCGCCAGAGAGCTGGGTTTCAGTCACGTAGCTAGTGGTCCGCTGGTGCGATCTTCCTACCATGCAGACCTGCAAGCCAAAGGCGAAAAGGTCGGCTAATGCTATTTGGGCCGCTGTTCCAACAGGCTCAGTTCCAGAGCAGCGGCGCTCGCATAAACTATGTGCAAGGTGGTAGGGGCGCGCCTCTACTGCTGATTCACGGTTACCCCCAATCTCATGTGATGTGGCACCTCGTTGCCCCCAAACTTGCTGAACACTTTCATGTGATCTGTCCCGATCTGCGTGGCTATGGTGATAGCTCCAAGCCAGATGGCGTGGACGATCACTCAAACTACTCTAAGCGAGCGATGGCGCAGGACTTGGTTGAGTTGATGCGCTCACTCGGGTACTACCAATTCAATGTGGCAGGGCATGATCGTGGTGCGCGGGTGACGCATCGGATGATGCTGGACGATCCACAGGCTGTTCTAAAAGGCTGTGTGATGGATATAGCACCGACACACTATATGTTTAGCCACACGGACCAGGCCTTCGCGACCGGTTACTACCACTGGTTTTTTCTGATTCAGCCGGGTGGTCTGCCCGAACGTATGATTAGCCACGACCCCGATTTCTATCTCAAAGAGAAACTACGGCGCTGGGCCGCACCGGGTGCTCGGTTTAGTCCCGCAGCTGTAGACGAGTATCTACGCTGCTTCTCAGATCCGGACACCATCCATGCATCCTGCGAGGACTATCGCGCTGCTGCGACCATCGATATGGAACATGATGAGGCGGATTTGAACGTTAAGGTACAGGCGCCGCTGCTAGTGCTTTGGGGTTCAAAAGGGTTCGTACATCGCACCTACGACCTGCTTAGTGTTTGGCGCGAGAGAGCTGAGTACGTGCAAGGCAGGGCCCTTGAATCGGGACACTTTCTACCGGAAGAGACTCCCGACGAAGTTTCAGACGAACTTCTCAAGTTCTTTCTTTAATTTTCGCATGCTGTCGTTCGCCCTGCTGTAGAGCCACCTCAATGAGGTGGCTTTCTCAGACTTTTGGAAGCCTTTTAGGCACTCTTGTTCCTTGAGCTCAGGACAACCACGGCGACGATCAGCACCGCCCCCACAATATTCGCGATCCAATTCAGTGGCCAGAACGAGCCGACCACGCCTCCAATGATCAGTGGCCAGTACCAAAGCTTCAGCGGCCCCTCTGAGTAGTTCTGAATGGTCATATTGAAACCGTAAATGCCAAAGAG
>JABXHP010000281.1 GCA_013373575.1 Oceanospirillaceae bacterium
CGATCGGCAATCTGCTCGGCACTTGGCTGATACTCCCCCTCTACTTGCAGACGGTTATAGGTATCGAGCCACTCACTCTCCAATGCGACTGCCAACTGTTGGCGCAGCGCTTTACGCACGCCGTGAATCGCTTCGACCTCAATTACGTCGGCCAACTCGCTCAAATAAGCTTCTGTTGGCAGCGTGAATAGTTTCGCCAGCATCGCCGTGTCTAGGCTGGTATCCGCCATCAGTTCGCGCCAGCTGGCGATCAACTGGTCGGGCGCGCTGACTGCGTGTGTTGGATACTCAGCGATGGCGGCCTGCATGAGGTTTACCAGATAGCGCTGCGCTGCATCCCAGCGGTTGAAACCGTCGGTATCGTGACGCACGAGGTGCAACAGTTGCGCATCGCTATAGTCATAACTCAATTTTACTGGGGCGGAGAATCCACGTAACAACGAGGGCACTGGCTCACTCGTTAAACCATCGAAACTCAGGCTCTGCTGTGCCTCTTTAAGCTCAATCATGCCTCTCTCAATTTCCGCACCACGTGCATCAACAAGGCCGAAACGCACAGGGATATGGAAGGGTAGCTTCTCTGCCTGACCCGGTGTTGCCGGACAGCTTTGCGTAAAGTTAAGCGTGTAGCGGCGCTTCTCGGCATCCCAGCTTGAGGTCACCTCGATACGCGGCGTGCCAGCTTGCGAATACCAGCGTTTGAACTGACTCAGGTCGCGTCCGGAAGCATCCTCCATCGCTTTAACAAAATCGTCCGTGGTGACCGCCTCGCCATCATGGCGCGCGAAGTAGAGGTCTGACCCTTTGCGGAAGGTTTCAGCGCCGAGTAGCGTATGGATCATACGCACAACCTCTGCACCCTTCTCATAGACAGTGAGGGTGTAGAAGTTCGAGATCTCAATAAAGGATTCGGGGCGAACTGGGTGCGCCATCGGGCCAGCATCCTCAGCGAACTGTGCTGTGCGCAGCAGACTCACATCCTCAATGCGCTTCACGGTTCTCGAGTTCATATCGGCTGAGAACTCAGAGTCACGGAATACCGTGAAACCCTCTTTTAAACTCAGCTGGAACCAGTCGCGGCAGGTTACGCGGTTACCCGACCAGTTGTGAAAATACTCGTGTGCCACCACCGCTTCAACGCGCTGGAAGGCGCTATCGGTTGCGGTTTTTGGACTCGCCAAAAGGCAACTCGTATTGAATACATTGAGCCCTTTGTTCTCCATTGCCCCCATGTTAAAGAAGTCGACTGCGACAATCATGTAGGAGTCTAGGTCATACTCACACCCATAGACCTCCTCGTCCCACCGCATCGCGCGTTTGAGCGACTCCATAGCATAACCGAGCTTGTCGTGATCTTTGGGTTCGGAGTAGATCTCAAGTTTCACTTCACGGCCCGACATCGTTGTGAAACTGTCATCGATTCGGCTTAGATCGCCAGCAACTAGCGCAAACAGGTAGGCGGGTTTCGGGTGCGGATCCTGCCACTTCACCATGCGGCGACCGTCGTCAGTTGTCCCCTCCTCCACTAGATTACCGTTCGAGAGCGTGACGGGATAGCGCTTAGGATCGGCAATGATCGTGGTCTCAAACAGTGACATCACATCAGGACGATCAGGGTAGAAGGTGATGCGGCGAAAGCCCTCGGCCTCGCACTGAGTACAAAAGACCCCGTCGGATTTGTACAACCCTTCCAGGGCTGTGTTCAGTTGCGGCTGAATACGCGTCAGTGTCTCGAGAGTGAACTGATCTGGGACTGATGCCAGCGTTAGCGTCTCATCACTACGCTTGTACTCCCGCTGCGGAACCGTCTGCCCATTGATGCAGAGACGCTGGAGCTCAACCGACTGATGACCGTGCAAAACCAAGGGCGCATTCTTCTCATGGCTAGCGGGGTTGCGCTTTATCGTCAGGCGAGAGCGAACCAGCGTCTCCTCCTCATCAAGCTCAAAGCAGAGGGAGACCTGTTCAATCAGGTAAGCGGGTACTCGGTAATCTTTGAGGTAGATCGTTTTGGGCTGGCCGTCACGCACGTGCGTCACTCCTATCAGGCGAAGAACTTAATATTGTAAGCACCAAATTTGCGCAGGTTTATGACGCCCGTGTCTAACATCAAATATTGACCCTTGATGCCCTGCAAAATACCTTCGACTACTGGATCCTTGTCCAAATTCAGACTTGCGACTTTAGTAGGATAATTAATCACTGGGTAATTAATTTCAAGGGGCTGTGCATCTAATTCACGAATCGCATCGAAGCCGTTCTCGGCGCGCAACTCCTCCAGACCACCCGCACAAAGGTCAAGTAGACGGTCACGTTCAGCCACTAAATCGAGCTTGTCCACCTGCCCCTTTAGCATCGCACGCCAGTTAGTCTTATCGGCCACATGCTTGGCAAAGAGTGTCTCAACCAGACCGGACTGCAGCCGTGTATCCACCTCAAGGATCGGCAGAGCTTGAATAGCACCTTGGTCTATCCAGCGCGTGGGCACTTGCGAGCGGCGTGTGATACCTACCTTAAGGCCGCTTGAGTTAGCGAGGTAGACTACATGCGGGGTAAAACAGTTGCGTTCACCCCAGGCTGGGTCACGACAAGTACCCGCTGCGAAGTGGCAGGTTTCGGGTTTCACAATACAGCTATCGCACTGCGGCAGCTTGGTGAAACAGGGGTAGCAGTAACCCTGCGAGAAGCTCTTTTTGGTCTTGCGATTACAGGCTAGGCAGTTAATGGCGCCCTGGTACTCTATTCGTACCGCTTTACCGAGAAACTGATTTAGAACGGGACCTTCGTCAGCGCCATCCAGCGCCAATTGATACTCCACAGGCTCAGCCAGATGTACGCGCATCTTCTGCAACACACCCTGGTGCTGCATGCTTACAGGAATATTAGTCATCGGTGAGAATTCGCAGAACATCTGGTTGGAGGGGGTCTTTTCCGTGTTGTGAGCCGTCTGGTCTCGTACGGTCAATAAAGCCGACACGCTGATCTTCGGGCAGATTGCGATAGGCTTCGTAAGCGATCACTGCGCGCAGACTGGTCTCCCGCTGCTGGGCTGTTAGACGCTCACCGTTGGGCCACTTACCAATCTCGACAGCGAGTTTGAGGGACTCATAAACTTCAGGTGTCATGGTCTCAATCATGCGTTCGTAGTTCACAGGATTACTCCTTAGGGATTCAAAAGCAGATTCAAAAGCAGAGGGTGGATTGTATCACAGAGCAGCTATCTAGCGGCGGATAAGCCCCATCAGCGCTGCCCAGATAAGCCCGCTAACCAAACCGACTAGATGCGCCGTGTTCGCAATCGCTCCCAGACCCATAAACTCTAGCGCCCCAGAATAACCCAGCGCTAACCAGAAGAGCATAAATCCCATAAGCGCTGGCGGTACAAAGAAGATTGGACGGTGCAGCCGGTCCCAAACCCAAGAGTAGGCCAACACCGCAAATACAACACCCGACATGCCGCCAAAAAGGGGGCCCGATACTAGGTACTGTGACAGGTTCGAGGCGACGCCACTAAAGAGCGCCAACCCGAAGAGCACTAAACCACCCTGAACCTGTTCAATACGCCGACCAATAACCCAGATCCACAGCAGATTAAAGAGAATGTGCAGCATACTGAAGTGAAGAAAGATCGGTGAGACGAAACGCCAATACTCGCCCGCCGCAAACAGCTCAGAGAGATCTGAGTAATAGATCTCGTTACCACGTATATCAAAAGGGGAGAAGCTCAGGCGACCTAGCCAATTTGCGTCGGCGCCAAAGTTTATCAGTAAGGTTGCCACAACCGAGAGCAGTATCAGCGCCACTGTAACGGGCAAACGCAGCAGGATCGCGACAGATAACTGCTTCTGCCTAGCGCCGGTTTTCACCTCAATGCGTTCGAGATCACCGCCCTGCTCCCAGTATTTATAGAGCTCCACTACACGCTCGGCACTGACTCTTGGCGAGATCCATAGCGTCTGCTCGTTTTCATCTTCAGTGACACGATGCGGAATCTCATGCGCCCAGAGAAAAGCGGTAAACTCTCGAAGGTCACGACTCAGTGGGAGCTGCAGAACCGGTCTCATCCAGCTGCTCCATCACGCGGAAACTCCTGATCCACGTCCACCCAGACAAACTTGCCCTGATCAATCGTTGCCTCGCCATCAAAGCGATACGCAACCAACTTGCCATATTTAACTGCACTGTAATCGAGACAGGCGATATTAGGCGCAACCGGTGTCGGTGCGCCCTCACACCAGAAATGCCCGATAAATAGCGCACGCTCCGAGCTGTCATAGTGCTGCAGCTGCGCTAAATTGGCAGCTGTTAGGGGTTCCATCGCAATATGTTCGGGTAGCGGGTCAGGCTGAAACACGACATCAATTAACTTCTCTGGCTCGCGAGACCAAAACTTGGTGCGAAAGAAGGAGCGTTTGAAACCATCCTTACTGATCATCACCTCATTGTTGGGCAGGCGCATGTGTGTGCCGCGCAACAGGCGATCCATAACAAGATATTCAAAGGACTCATGCACGGTTGAGCGGTGCACGAAATCCATATCGACGCGCGCATCCGCTGAAACCTCTGTTAGCAACCGCTTGATAAGTGGCTTGTGCCAGCAGGCATGGACAACACGAAGGTTGTCGTACTCAATAAGGAGCGGAATATCGAGAATCCAATTGAGCAGATCTCGCTCGTCGGCTGGGTGATTGGCGTATTGATCAAGCGTCTGCTGCACAATTCTTTGGTTGCGCGGTGTGTGGTCACGCAGAAAACGGTCCGGCCGCTCGAGTGAGGGGGTGCGGTAACAGAGATAGTTGTACTCATGATTCCCCATCACAACCTCGGCCTGCCCCGCATCTACCATGGTGCGCACGATAGCCACCGTTTCCCGGATCCGCGGACCACGATCTAGCAGGTCACCGACGAAAATCACTCTTCGCGAGGAGTGGCGATAGACACCGGACTGCTCCTTGTAGCCGAGACGCTCCAGCAGCAGACGCAGCGAGGCCGCACAGCCGTGAATATCGCCAATCAGATCTACGCCCTGGTCCAAATGCATCTAAACACTACCCCCAGGCTTTGAGCTCCAGCCCAACTTTTCACGACAAGTTTGGTAGAAGTCGTAGTCCAGCGGGTGTAACAGCTTAAGCTTCTGCGGTTTTTTGTGGATGGTCACTGTATCCCCGGGAGCCAGGGCGATATTCATCTGCCCATCACAGGCGATAGAGGGGTAGGTCTCATTACTCTCGCTGACTACCAGTTTCAGCTCGGAGTTGCCCTCCACAACGATTGGGCGACTCGATAGCGTGTGCGGGAACATCGGCACCAGAACCAAGGCGTCCAACTTTGGCTGCATCAACGGGCCACCGCCCGAGAGCGAGTAGGCAGTAGAGCCGGTGGGCGTTGATACAATCAAACCGTCCGAGCGCTGATTGTAGACATACTGCCCCTCTATCCAGAGCTCAAACTCAATCATACGGGTCGCTTTACCGGGGTGCAGTACACAGTCATTGAGGGCGGTGGCTTCAGCGATTGGTTCGCCGTTGCGCTTAACGATGACATCAAGCAGAAAACGCTTATCCACCGAGTAGCGCCCCTCAAGGACATCGCCCACCTTCGCCTCAACCTCATGGGGGGCAATATCAGTGAGGAACCCCAGATTACCGCGGTTTACACCCAATACCGGAACACCAGTGTTGGCAAGCGCACGCGCAGCCCCAAGAAGTGAACCATCACCCCCGACAACAATCACAAGATCACAGATCTCGCCGATTATGCGCCCCTTAGCGACCTGATAACCGTGCCCTGGCATTAACTCGGCAATCGCCTGATCCATGACAACACCCAAACCTCGCCCCTCAAGAAAGCGCGCTAACTGTTTTACGGTATCGATAACTGTACGACTTCCAAGACGCCCAATTAGGCCGATCTTCTTAAATTCCACCATCAGGTAAATCCTTAGAGCACAGATTCAAACGTGCCGTTTATGAATAGATACGAGGATTATAATGGCATGGGTCCACAATGTGCAGACGCCAAACGGCTAAGGTTTTCACGCTGACCGCGCAGACCTTGGAGACCGCCGGTGTGTATTAATAAAATCCGCTCACCCTTGCGGTAATTTCCGGAAAGGATATTGCGCAGCAGGTAATGCAGCATGCGCAGAGTGTAGACAGGGTCGAGTTCAACTCCCACCTCTTCGGCACGGTACCATAGCGCCGCGAGCTCGCCATTGAGTTTAGCAAACCGCAGCGGAAGCGCGCTGTTCAGGCTCCATCGCACCCCCTCCTCTAACTCCCTACCGTACAACAGCGTCGATACCACCTGCACCAAATAGGCTGCATCGCCAATAGCAGCCACGCCATCGACTTGGGTGCCGGGTGGCGCCTTCGCAATTAAACCGGTTAATGTGGCACCTGTTCCCACACTTACCAGCACTCTGCTAGGACGGTAATCCTCGGGTACATAACCCCATATGGCACCACAGCCGGAGATCGCTTCGCGCGTTGCACCGCCCTCTGGCAGCAGGTAAAAATCGCCAAATCGTGCACGCAGCTCGCGCCGCAGATCGCCACCCAGACTAGTCTCATCGTCAGCACGAATATCGCGATACTGCTCACGCCCGAGTGGGTACAACTGCATACCCCACTTCTGACAATCCTCAAGGGTTGGAGTTGATCGCAGCTCCCCCCTAACAACGCCTATCGTGGGAATACCATTCTGCTGTCCAAAACGGGCGAGTGCATGAAGATGATTGGAGTATGCTCCACCAAAGCTCAGAATCCGCGCCCGCTTCGAGGGTCGGTGAAGCAGGTGCTGCAATTTGAACCATTTATTACCGCTGATCATTGGATCGATGCGATCAAGGCGCAAAATGTCAACCTCAAGCTGATGCTTGGCGAAAATAGGATGCCTGAAGGGCTCAAGAAGATTTAGATCCATAGCTTCAAGGGTAGATTAGAATCTGGGCAATGGGATCAAAATCGAGATTTATTTATTCGGTTATGGTGGGCGAAGAGGGGTTCGAACCCCCGACCCTCTGCTTGTAAGGCAGATGCTCTCCC
>JABXHP010000078.1 GCA_013373575.1 Oceanospirillaceae bacterium
AGATGCGCCTGCCTCACTCTGGAGTTGTTTCTCCAGCTCTAGCTGCGCGCTCAAATCGTTAGTCTGGCTCGCATTGAGTGCAGCTTTTGTTAATGCCAAGCCATAAGTGGGTTGGGTGGCAAAATGGTTAGCCAGTTTCATCGCTTCTTCTTGGAGAAGCTCATCATCGACCACCGAATAGATCATGCCCCACTCGAGTGCTTTCTGAGCCGACAGCGGCTCGCCGAGCATAGCTAACTGCTTAGCACGAGCCATACCAACCAGACGTGGCAGGAACCAGGTGCCGCCCGAATCTGGAATTAAGCCTATCTTGCAGAATGCTTGGATAAATTTGGCAGAACGCGCTGCTATTACAAAATCGCATGCTAGGGGAATATTCGCACCGGCACCTGCGGCTATGCCGTTCACCGCGCAGATGGTTGGCATCGCAAGGTTGCTGAGTTTCTCAATCATCGGGTTGTAGAAGAGTTCGATTACCGGTGCGAGATCAGGCATTGGATCGGCCGGCTTTACTAACGGATCCGACAGATCCTGTCCGGCGCAAAATCCGCGTCCTTCGCCGCTTAAAAGTAGAACGCGAACGGAGCTGTCCGTTGCAACACGCTCGAGCGCCTCATGCATCTCAAGGTGCATCGCTTCATGAAAGGAGTTCAGCGTTTTGGGGCGGTTCAGGCTGATACGCGCTATACCGTCCTCGACTGAGTAGAGGATATGTTCAAATGCCATCGCTCTGGGCTCCGGTTATTATTGTTATCACGTAAACCTTAGAGTCTCTTAAAATAAGATACAATTCAATCGGAAAAATAAAAAATCTTGTATCGCTTTAGGTAAGGGCTTAGTCTAACCCGAGGAACTCATAACAGCTTAAATCTCTCAATAATTCAGGCTAGTCGATGTATCAACCCGCCACGCTCGCTGCGCTGATCGAGCATTTTCAACAACAGACACCCGTGCGCGCCTCATCACTTATCATCAGTGTCTGGGGTGATGCCCTAGAGCCGCGAGGCAGTGCAGTCTGGCTGGGGAGTCTGATTAAATTGTTTGAGCCCTTCGGTATTAGTGAACGGTTGATGCGGACCTCAATATTTCGCCTAAGCCAAGACGGCTGGCTAACCAGCGAGAAGATCGGCCGGCGCAGTTACTACCGACTGACGGATTCCGGTCACAGTCGTTTTGAGGATGCCTTTCGGCGCGTATACGGCGCCTCCTATCCTGAATGGGATGGGCGGTGGTTGTTTGTAAACATGCATCTTCTGAGCGCAGATGAACGCAAACAGCTTATAGACCGCCTACGTATTCTCGGTTTCGGTCCTTTTGGCAGCTCCCTTTACGCCACCCCTTGGGCTGAGACGTCAAAGGTAAGTGCTATACTGGATGACCTCGAACTCAGCGCTAAGGTTGTTTTAATAACCACTGAAGCTTTGCAGAGGCAAGCCGATGCGTCGCTGCTTGAGTTGGTACGTCAGGGTTGGTCGCTTGAAGCGCTGGAGGCGGGCTACACGAATTTTGTGGAGCGGTTTCGTCCGCTTTGGCAGGAGCTAGAGTCGCGTGATGCGCTCTGCCCCGAGTCTGCTTTTTTGGCGCGGACTCTCCTGATTCACGAGTATCGTAAGTTAGCGTTACGCGATCCTGCGCTTCCTGCTACTCTGCTGCCCAAAAGTTGGTCGGGAAATGGTGCTCGCCAGCTCTGTCGCAATCTCTACCAGCGTCTGACGCCGGCAGCTGAGAGCTGGTTACAGGACTCTCTAGAATCGGCGGATGGTCCCATGCCTGCGCCTGATAAAAGTTTCCAGCAGCGCTTCAATTGATGCTTACTAGTTGGCGAGTTAGGCGCAACTACTCTTGATACCAGACTGCCATGCGCAGGAGCTCTATGAGCTTGTCTTGCGAGATGCCTGTTCCTCCATTGAGAAAGTTCGTAACAGCCACTGCCCCCATTACCATATCTTTCTCGAAGGTAAATACGGGGTGCAAAGGGTCGTCTACCGCGTAGATAACCCATCGGCCTTGCCTGTTTTGTTTTAGGCAGTGACTCACGCTCTTACCCTTTCCCCAAGAAAAGACTCTCTAAAAATGTAATCGTTAACCTTAGTATAGACAGCAGATCGCGATAATCACACCGAGGGTTCAGTCGCTATTAGTTCACCACTAATGCGTTGCGACTTGCCGCGGAATAACGCAATCAGCGTACCCGCATCATTTTTAACTTCGATATCATAAATACCTGTGCGTCCGCGTTGTGCTGTTCGGGTCGCAATTGCCGTCAGGACCTCGCCTTTGTGAGCGGCGTTGAGATAATCGATAGAGACAGAGGCTGCAACATTCGGCTGATTTTCGCTGTTGCAGGCGAAGGCAAACGCACTATCTGCCAGAGAGAAGATCATTCCGCCGTGGCAAGTGCCGTGGCCATTTGTCATCCACTCCTGAACTCTCATCCTTACTTCGGCTGATCCAGCGTCGACCACTTCAATGCTGATCCCTAGATGATCGATAAGGCCATCTCCACGTTTGAGTTGTTCGCAACAGGCTTGCGCTAAAGTCTGTTTATCAGCGTTCTCAGTCATCATTGCTCCTATTACTTGGCGTCGTAACGAGGGGCTGGAATTCAGCCATTGTCGTTTAACCCCTCCAGCCCTGAACCCAAAGGTAGTCGTGGGTATGAATCTCTACCAAGGTTCCCCAAGGGTCTTGGCAATAGACCATCTTGAACTGGCTGTGAGGCTCTCGGTCATTCCAAATCTCAGAGAGTTGTTTACCACCCTTCGCTTTAATCGCCTCACAGAGCGCCTCTATTTCTGGGTCCGTAACACAAAAGTGCGTAGTGCCAGCGCGGCGGTACGGCACATCTTCTACGGGTTTCTGAAAAGGTGGGTCAATTGGCTCAAAAATCTCGAGCCCAGGTCCGTTGCCGGTAGAGAGGTGCGCGATTTTTAACTGCCGAAATTCGGGGCCGAAGAGGTTGGCCAACTGCCCACTTGGATTATTCTCAGCGTCGAGCAGAATAGGGCCGGTAAACAGGCGAAAGCCAAAGAGATCCTGATAAAACTTGATGGCAGCGTCGATATCGCCGACGGCAATGCCGATATGGTTCATGGGTGTGGCGCGCATTCTTACTCTCTCCCGACTCTTGGATTGCCTGTTGTTGTTCCGGCTTGGAACGTTTGAGTAGCCGGAACGACAAGCGCAGGCTGGCCTGCGCCCTGTCGGGATTAGTATACCGAGTTCGAAGCCCCTAGGGGGCTGGGTTTGGCTGAGTCGCGTGAATTTTGTTGATCGCTTTGAGCTGATCCTTGTCGAGTTCGATATCCTGTGATGCGATATTGGTTTTCAGCTGTTCCATAGACGTTGCGCCAATAATGGTCGAAAGCACAAATGGCTGCTGGCGCAC
>JABXHP010000402.1 GCA_013373575.1 Oceanospirillaceae bacterium
ACGCGCCGGAAAAGTAAGGTTGTAACCTGCTGCAAACCATTAGAGCACGTTGAAACGATCGCCCAGCTGGCAGTGACGTACTGCTAGCTGCTCCAATCCCGCCTGATTCTCTACCTCTACCCGCAACTGCTCCTCATAGCCCGGCTTAGCATGCATGAGATTGAGCTGTAAGGGCTTTTCGAGCTTTGCCAAATCCCTCGCTAGAGTGACAGTGTCGTAGTGCCCCGCCTGTACAGCAATTGCGGCGCGCTCCTGAGGATAGGAGAGTTCGATAAAGAGCTGATCAACTCCGCCGCGGCTGTTGATTCGCTGCCAAAGCCGCTCTGTCGCTGCCGTATCACCACAAAAGCAGAAGCTTTTATCACCGCGTGACGCAATATAGGCGAAGCTGGGCACTGTATGGCTGAGCGGCACCGGCTCAAGCGTGATTCCCGCGATCTCGAAGGACTCCTCCGGTTCTACAGCCTTGTAACGTAATACCGCACTCTCCTCGGTCGGTAAAACCGAGAAGTCTGGCCAGATTTGCCAATTGAAGAGATGCTTTCGAAGCACCGTTAAAACAGCCTCGGGCGCGTATATGGTCAGCGGAGAACTGCGCTTGTCGATCGTTGTGGCAAGCATTAACGCTGCGCCACAAATGTGGTCGAGGTGAGCATGGGTCAGCACCAGGGTGTCAATGTCACACATCTGCTGCTGTGAGAGCTGCCCCACACCAGTACCGCCGTCAAAAAGGATATGCTGCTCTAATAGAAATGCTGTAGTTTCTGCGCTAGCCGCTAAACCGCCCGAAACTCCTAATACTCTTAACTCCACCCGCTCTCCTAGCGCTATACCGACTCGTACAATTCGAGCGGTAAATTATCGGGATCTTTGAAAAAGGTAAACCGCTTTCCGGTATAGGGGTCGATGCGAATCTCCTCCACAGCGACGCCCTGATCTCGTAAGTAGGTGACCCAGGCGTCAAGCTTTGAAACCCCAAAGCAGAGGTGTCTTAAACCCTGTGCTTCAGGGTCGGAGGGACGCGTTGGCGCGTGCGGGAAAGTGAACAACTCAAGCTGCCCGCCGCCGGGGATGGATAGATCGAGCTTCCACGAGCGCCGGTCCTCGCGGTAATTATCATCTAACACTTCAAACCCGAGCAGCTCAACGTAAAACGCCTTAGCTTCACGATAGTCCGAGCAAATTAGCGCCACATGGTGCACGCCCCCCATTGAGGGTCGCTCAGTAGCTGACACGCACCGTACCATCGCGGGTTGTTAGGATACGAACACGATCGCCTGGGCGGAACATCATATTGTTCTGTACCTCTTGTACCACGGAGAACATGCGGCCAGCATCAGTGCGAACGACCACCTCTTGTCCCTGCACGGTAGTGGCGTTCTCTTCGATTGCTTGTCCCGCCATGCCGCCGGCAACAGCCCCAAGAACGGTCATAATTCCACTGCCTTTACCACCGCCCATGGTAGAGCCCGCGATACCACCGATGATGGCACCGGAGCCAGCTCCAACCACACCATCTGTGCGCCCCTGAATAATGACAGGCTGCACTGACTCAACCACTGCATACTCAACCTGCTGTGCCTGCTGCACCTGCGAACGCGAGTAACTGCTACCACTTAAATTCTGCTGCACACAACCGCTTAACAGAGCCGCGGCGGCGATAACTACGACAAGACGTTTCATCTCAAACTCCTGGATTGGTTTGACTCATTTGATTTTATTAAATAATAGACCCTGAGTGCAGCTTGTGCAGCGTAGTGCACCCACTACGGCTCAGTGAAAGAGTTACTCTGATTAGTCGGGCCAGGTGATATGAGGCAGCTGATTAAACCCCGGCTTGGCGATTAGATAGCCCTGATAGAGCTCAACGCCCAAATCTCTCAGGAAGTTAAGTTCAGCCTGAGTCTCTACACCCTCTGCAATAAGGTCGATACCAAGATCCTCCGCGAGGCTAAAGAGAGCCCGAACAGCAGCTTGGCGTGTACCACTCTGCTCGATACCTCTGATCAGAAACATATCAAGTTTGAGGATATCCGGATTGATCTCAATGAGTGAGTTCATACCGGCATAACCGGCACCGAAATCATCGATAGCAATGGTGGCACCCAAGGCCCTAAGCGCGTTTATCGCCTCTGATAAACCGGCCACTCCATGAATAACGTCGGCCTCAGTGATCTCGATAATGAGATTATTAAAGGATGCACCCGCTTCCAGAATGGAGTCGATACTCTCTTGCCGAATCTCGGTGCCACTTATCAGACAACTGATACTGAAGTTCAGACTGAGACGAAAGGGCTCGGCGCGAAGAGACATTGCTCGCCGTATCGAAGCGGCCCTGTTCTGCAGCTCAAACGCAGTTCGTGAAGAGCGCGGAATCTCGTTAAATATATGCGCGGGTGACTCTCCACGAGGACCCCTGACGAGCGATTCGTAAGCGTAGATTTCACGCTTGGAGAGGTCGACGATGGGTTGATAAGCGTGTGAAAACTCGACTACCTCGTCGTATATTACGAAGGTACTGGTCTCCAACGACGTCAATGCCAGCGTCCTTTTGCGAATGCTTGGAGTATTTTAGTCGCTCTACCTGGGTCGATTTCGTTAAAACAGGTGGCATCGGAGTAAAAATCATTCAGCCCATCAATACTCTCAAGGAGTTCAGTATCCACCTCGGCAAAGCCCATACTCCAATTAGGAAATTGGCGCTCTGGTATGGGACGCTCCAAAATGGTCACCATACTTTGGTGTTTATCGTCTTTTGCAATCCTCTGATACAACTCCCTGATAGCGGTCAAAGGACCCTCGAGCACCTGCAAGAAGCTGCCTGAATCGTGCAACAATATCCCGGTGATACCCAGTCTGCTGTTGTTTGGGCGGATTTTGCCCAACAGCGTTGTTAGCTCCTCTTTATCAAGAGCTCTGGTGGCTTTACTTACGTAGATTAGCTGGGTTAATTGGGTCATAGTAAAGAGTCATTTCTCAAACAGCATGTTCTCATTTAACGCTACTGTAACAAACCGAACTCACTGTCGATAGAGCAGCGCACCCATTAGGTTTTCAAACAATGCATCGCCATAACCAATACTAAACCAGACTTCAAAAAAAACCCGCCAAAAGGCGGGTACAATTCGAGAGCGACCAACAATGATTCTGACAAAGGTCAAAAACAGTGTCACAAGTCTGGTTGTATCGGAGAACAACACGCGGGATTAGTTCGAGGTTGTTACAACCAAACTGCCGATCAACTCTAAGTCGATTCTGCAGGTGCGTAATTGATCTGTATCAACTCAGCGAAGGTTGATCAAAGAGATCATCCTAACCTAATGCAGGAGCACAGAAATCGTTCAACAACTCCTCAGCCCGGACAAAAAAAAGACCCGCACTCGGCGGGTCGTTTCTGAGACAGTTAGACGCTTAGGCTGTCGCTTCCTTCAACATCGCGTGAAGCTCATCTTTAAGCTGCAGGCGACGTTTTTTATACTCCTCTTCCACTTCAGTTGTTACTGGCTCAACTTCAGCTTCCATTTTGTAAACTTCGCGAGTGATCTCGTGGTACTGATCAAAGAGTTTTGCGAAGTGGTTATTGCTGGTTTTGAGGGTGTGAATCTGGTCACGAAACTCTGGAAATTCCGTTGCTAAATCATGGTGTAGTTCGCTCATTGGAGATCCTTATGGACAGCATTATGTGTGACGTTATGAGCTAAGTATTACCTAAGTTTTCGAAATTGCCATTGATGTCGATCAAAACTCTGATAAATCGCCCTAAACATGGACTTAAAGCGCCTTTCGCTGTACCTTTTCGCCTCCTAATTTTAGCTCTACAGACACAGAGAACATGGATACTTTAACGCTGGAACCACGCACCTTTGCCAACGGCGAGGTGCAACTACCAGGCTCAAAAAGCCTTTCAAACCGAATTCTGCTTCTGGCTGCACTTGCCGAGGGTAAAACCCGAGTCACCAACTTGTTGGACAGTGCCGACGTCAGCCATATGTTGAACGCGCTGACAGAGCTGGGCGTGAGCTACGAGTTGGCCGAAGATCGTCGCAGCTGTGTAGTAGAGGGTGTGGGTGGAGCGTTTAAGGCAATTAAAGCAGAGATGTTCCTTGGCAACGCAGGTACCGCGATGCGCCCCTTAGCTGCCGCACTCTGCCTAGGCAAGGGTGAGTTCACACTGACTGGCGAGCCGCGCATGTATGAGCGTCCAATCAAGGATCTTATCGACGCCCTACGTCAGATTGGGGCCGATATTGAGTACCTCAAAGATGATGGCTACCCACCGCTTAAGATCAAGGCCGAGGGGTTAAAAGGTGGACGCGTTAGCATCCGCGGCAACATCTCTAGCCAGTTCCTGACAGCGCTGCTGATGGCAGCGCCGCTAGCAGAAGAGGACCTTGAAATTGTAATGGATGGCGAGCTGGTATCAGTGCCGTACATCGATATCACGCTGCACACAATGAAGCTTTTCGGTGTTGAGGTGCAGAACAACAACTACGAGAGTTTTGTAGTAAAAGCGGGTCAGAAATACCGTTCACCGGGTGAGGTTATGGTAGAGGGCGACGCCTCTTCAGCGTCATATTTCCTAGCCGCGGCTGCAGTTGCCGGTGGAACAATACGCGTTTACGGTGTCGGTTCGGAGTCTGTACAGGGCGACAAAGCTTTCGCCGAAGTGCTGGAAAAGATGGGTGCCAAAGTGACATACGGTCCCACCTGGATCGAGGTAACCAAAGGTGAACTCAATGGCGTAGATCTCGATCTTAACGCGATCCCAGACGCCGCTATGACAATCGCGACCGCGGCACTTTTCGCTAAGGGTAAAACGGCTATCCGTAACGTCTACAACTGGCGCGTAAAAGAGACTGACCGTCTGAGCGCTATGGCAACTGAGCTTCGTAAAGTGGGAGCTGAGGTCGTTGAGGGAGAGGATTTTATCGAGGTTACACCGCCGGTGAAGATTCAATCAGCTGCCATTGATACCTACGATGACCATCGCATGGCGATGTGTTTCTCACTCGCAGCGTTTGGCGACAGCCCCATCACCATAAACGATCCTGGCTGCACGCGTAAAACCTTCCCAGAGTATTTTGATCTCTTCGCAGAAGTCACCAAGAGAGAAGCCGCGCAGTAATAAGTAGCAAGATTGGTTACTCTGAGGTTGTAACCGCTCAAGCTCACCCTGATGAGGCGCTCTCTAGAGCGCCTCGTTTGTTCTCAGCGAGTGCAAGTCCAGAAGTGAATCCACTTCAATCTCTAACACCTCAGGGTCAACAGGCTTTATTAACGCTGAGTGGATGTGCAGACGCACCAACTCATCTTCCGTGACATCCTGCGGATAGGAGCTGACCATCATCACGGGTACGGAGGTGTAGCGCCGCAATTTCCGCACGATCTGGGGGCCATCTGCGCCCGGCAATCTGACATCAATAATAATCAGATCTGGTTGAGTGTCGTCTAACATCTCAATCGCTTGCTCGCCCTCAAGGGCAAAAAAGACTTTATACCGCTCACCCAATACCTCGCGAAACTGCGCCAGTGTAACTGGATCATCATCAATTGCGAGGATGCGTCGTTGCCGCTCTTGTAGATTTTGCATCTGCTGTCCCGTCCCTGACCCCAAAACCTAATCTATACCGAAAAGTACTACTGTCCGCCAAAAAAGACAAATCTCATCTCAGCAAAAGTTGAGGGGTAACTGCACAGTGGCCTGTGGTTGATCGTCATCAACCAGGTTTGAGAGCGATACACCGACTAAGCGAACTCCGCGCTCTAGTGGCAGGAACTTATGCATCTGCGCTAAAGCAGCCAACTTCAGCTGTTCCACACTATCTATGGGGTCAGCGAAGCTAGCCTGACGCGTGTGCAGCTCGAAGTCCTGATACTTTATCTTTAGCGTAACGGTTTTGCCGCGCAGGTGAATACGGTCTGAGCGCGAGAATACTTCATCCGCGACACGCTCGATAGCCTCACCCAAGTGCTGTTCCGTACATATATCCTCAAAGAATGTGCGCTCAGCGCCCACAGATTTGCGCACACGATTGACGCGCACGGGTCTGTTATCTACGCCACGAGCGGCGTTGTAGAAGTAACCGGCTGACTTTCCAAAATAGCGCTGTAGCTCATCTAGGCTATGCTGTGCCAAATCTGCTCCAGTGTAGATACCAAGCTGATGCATGCGCTCGGCTGTGCGTGGGCCGATACCATTTATCTTGGAGATATCGCACTGCGCTATGAAAGTCGCACCCTGTTGCGGACGGATCACAAATAGCCCGTTGGGCTTACGTGCCTCACAAGCAAGCTTCGCCAATAGTTTGTTGTAGCTAACGCCGGCGCTTGCTGTAAGACCGGTCTGCGCAAAGATCTCGGCGCGAATCTGTTCAGCAATCAACGTACCACTGCCAATGCCCAGCTTATCCTGAGTAACGTCTAGATAGGCCTCATCGAGTGCTAAGGGCTCTATAAGGTCGGTGTGGCGTCTGAAAATGGAGCCTATGGTCTGGGAAACTTGGCGATAAACCTCGAAGCGAGGTTTCACAAAGATCAGGTCGGGGCAGCGCTTCTGCGCGGTGACTGAGGGCATGGCCGAGCGCACTCCGAACTTGCGCGCTTCGTAGCTTGCAGCTGCAACAACGCCCCGCTTTGAGCCTCCACCCACCGCAATTGGGCGGCCACGTAGTTCAGGGTTGTCGCGTTGCTCCACGCTGGCGTAAAAAGCGTCCATATCAACATGGATGATTTTTCGTTGTTCGCCGCCCTCTGACATCGACCTAAAACGCTGAGTTTAGTGACTCGCTTTGTCGTGCTTTGATCCGCCCATACACCTGGGCGATGCTGGCGCGATACCGCCCTTATCTTGCCACTCAATTGGCGTGTATAGGTGCATGGAGAGCGCATGAATTGGGTTCTGCATTAGATCACCAAGCAGCCCGAAGATCTGTTGATGACGCTGAATCAGACGCTTACCGTCAAAGTCGTCACTGACGGCAATCAGCTTAAAGTGTGTATCGAGCCGCGTACCAGAGTGCATGTGGCTCTC
>JABXHP010000040.1 GCA_013373575.1 Oceanospirillaceae bacterium
CGCAGTTCACCAACTGCTGGAGAGCAGTTTTTACGAGGCTGAACATCGCGCCTACGCCGATGAGCGCAGCGCCGACCTGCAGACACTCGACCCGTATCGGGGGCAGAACGCTAATATGCACCTGTGCGAGGCTTATATTGCGGCCTACAGAGCAACCAAAGATGCTAGCTACTTTGAACGGGCAGATTCTCTAGCCCGTCGCTTTGCTGGCGAGTTGGCTGAGGTCGCGGGTGGCCTTATTTGGGAGCACTATGATGCGAATTGGAACCCGGATTGGCAGTACAACATTGATAAGCCGGATGATCTTTTTAAGCCCTGGGGTTTCCAACCGGGGCATCAGAATGAGTGGGCCAAGTTGTTGCTGCAGCTGCATGCGCTCAAGCCAGATAGCTGGTATGTAGAGCGTGCAAAAGCGCTGTTTGATGGTGCAATAGAGAAGGGTTGGGATCAGGAATTTGGTGGTTTGGTCTACGGCTTTGCGCCGACAGGTGAGTTTGCCGATGCCAACAAGTACTTTTGGGTACACGCGGAATCTCTTGCTGCCGCTTACCGCCTTTTCAAAGTAACAGGAGAGAGCCGCTATCTGGATTGGTACAGGCGTATCTGGGACTACAGCTGGAAAAATCTCGTAGATCATCAGTACGGTGCCTGGTATCGCGTCGTTGGGCGTGACGGCAGCAAACTCTCAGATGAGAAGTCTCCCATGGGTAAGGTGGACTACCATACTCTCGGTGCCTGTTGGGATGTTATGGACAACCTCTAGTTCTGGGTTTCCTCCCCAATGCAGTTCTCAAAAGTGGGTCTACACTTTAGTGAACGGCAAACTAGAGCTAAGGTCATAGAGCGATGCATGGAGAGGTTTTAGATTTTTGGTTTAACGAGCTAGAACCAAAACAGTGGTTCGTTAACGACCTCCATCTAGACGCCCTAATAGAGGCGCGCTTCGTCTTATTGGTAGAGCAGGCGCGCGCAGGTGAGCTCTTCTCTTGGCGCGTCACTCCAGAGGGGCGTTTGGCTGAGATCATTCTGCTCGATCAGTTCTCACGCAATATCTATCGTAATAAGCCTGAATCCTTCAGCGCTGATACGACAGCCCTTGTGCTAGCTCAGGAGGCTATTACTGCCGGTGCTGACCAGGCACTAGAACCGACAAGACGCGCCTTTCTTTATATGCCCTTTATGCACTCAGAATCCGCCCTTATTCATGAGCAGGCGTTGATCGTTTTCGATCAGCCTGGTCTGGAATATAACCTCGAGTTTGAATACAAACACAAAACGATTATCGATCAATTTGGGCGATACCCGCACCGGAACGTAATTTTAGGTCGCACCTCTACGCCCGAGGAGCTTCAATTTTTACAGGGGCCAAATTCGAGTTTTTAGATCAACTTTTATATCAACTGCGACTGGTCCTTAGGTGGTTTGGTATCCTAGCCCGTGTAAGGATTTTCTCCGTCGCACGACTGAACAACAACGACGACACTCAGGAAATGGCCAGCATGAATAAAACGCCCCTCTACTGCGCGCTTGCGCTCACGTTACACCTACCTGCTTTAGCGACGACATCAGCGGCGGATTGGTCGAGCATCGAGTCTGAAGCGCGCGGCCAAACCGTCTACTTCAACGCATGGGGCGGAAGTGATGTTATTAATCGTTACATCGAGTGGGCGGCTGAGCGGGTAGAACAGGAGTCCGGTGTCGCAGTTGAATTGGTAAAGATCAGTGATGCTGCAGCTGTTGTAACGCGCATTGCCGCCGAGGTTGGTGCGGGCAATGTTGACGCTGGTACGGTTGATCTGATTTGGGTTAATGGGGAGAACTTCAAGCGCCTCAAACAAGATGGGTTGCTGGCCGAATCCTGGGCGAGGGATCTACCCAACGCTGACCTTGTGGATTATCAGCTGCCGGTAACAACCGACTTCTCTATCCCGACCGATGGGCAGGAGAGTCCCTGGGGCGGTGCGCAACTTACGTTTATTTATCATCCACAACGTCTGGCGCAAACACCGCAAGATGCGCAGGGCTTTTTGCAACTAGCGCGTGACTACCCGGGCATGCTCGCTTATCCGCGCGTGCCAGATTTTCATGCGACAAGCTTTCTTAAACAGCTGCTAATCGAACTAACAGATGAGGATAGTGCGCTTTATAAACCTGTGAGCGAGAGTAACTTTGAGGCGGTAACGGCACCTCTGTGGCGTTATCTCGATCAGCTCCATCCTCTTCTCTGGCGTGAAGCGCGCGCCTTTCCTCAGGGAATTGCGCAGATGCATAGTTTATTTGCTGATGGTGAATTGTTGATGTCGCTGAGTTTTAACCCCAACGACGCTGCTAATCTGGTGCGTTCGGGCACTCTGCCTGAAGGAGTTCGTAGTTTTGGGTTTAAGCGCGGTATGTTGGGTAATATTCACTTTGTGGCTATTCCGAGTAACGCACCCGCAAAGTCAGGC
The DNA here is from genome assembly GCA_013373575.1 of Oceanospirillaceae bacterium. Taxonomy (GTDB): domain Bacteria; phylum Pseudomonadota; class Gammaproteobacteria; order Pseudomonadales; family Balneatricaceae; genus Marinobacterium_E. The sequence goes on from JABXHP010000040.1 coordinate 2,448, forward strand.
GCCAAAGTCTTTGCCAATTTTCTGCTCTCACCAGAGGCGCAACTGCGCAAGGCGGATCTCGATGTGTGGGGAGATCCCAGCGTGCTGGATGCGACCAAGCTTGGACGCGATCAAGCGGAGACTTTGCAGTCCCGCGACGTTGCAGCGCTACCAGCAGATACACCTTGGCTAGCAGAGCCTCATGCGAGCTGGGTTGAGCCGCTTGAGAGAGCTTGGCTTGAACGTTATGGGGATGGCCGTTGATTCTGAGAATCGCGAGCATAACGGCACTGCTATTCTGTTTAGTGCTCTATCTACCGATTGTTAGTGTTGCAACCCCCTACATAGAGCTCGATTTTTTCAGGCTGGCGACAGAGATCTTCTCGGCCAGCGAGTTCACCCCAGCGCTTATCAGCACCCTAGTCTCAACAGTTGGGAGCCTCATTATTGCCCTGCTGCTAAGTCTTCTATTTATGGGATCGCTGCTTCTCACGCCGAGCTATCAGCGGTTTGTACGCCAGCTTCCTCTGCTTTTGGCGATACCACATCTGGCATTTGCGGTTGGTTTTTACCTATTGCTCAGCCCGAAAGGTTGGTTGGAGAGGCTCGTATCGGCCCTCGGGTTGAGCTTAGAGAGCTCGGTGTGGGTACAGGACTCCTACGGGCTGAGCCTGGCCTTGGCGCTGGGTATCAAAGAGAGCTGGTTTCTCTGCTGGATGATCTGGGCGCAGTTACAACAGCATGGGGTTGAGGATCAGTTTTTGTTGGCTCGTACCCTGGGCTACAAGCGTGCGCAGATCATCTGGGCAATCCTGCTGCCCCAGTTGTTGCCGCGTCTACGTTGGCCCTTGGTTGCAGTAACCGCCTACAGCCTCTCATCCATCGAGATGGCATGGGTGTTGGGTCCCACACACCCACCGACACTGGCGCTGCTGGCTTGGAACTGGTTACTCGACCCGGCTATTGAACAGCGTCAGCTTGGGTTAGCTCTAACGCTGATATTGATGCTCCTGATGTTGGCTCTGAGCGTTTTTATCTGCTGGCTTGCAGAGCTAACCAAGCTTGGGAGCCCCTCAGGTAGACGTCTAAACCTCTCACTCGGTTTCTCACCCTGGTTGCTTAGAACTCTACTCTGGGGGCATCTGGTTATGGCGGGGCTGCTTCTACTCTGGGCGTTTACACACAGCTGGTTCTACCCTGACCTGCTTCCTGGCAGGTGGAGCATGAGGGCTTGGGGTACTCTTGAGTTAATGCCTCTTATTAATACGCTGAGCTTAGCAATTGTCGCGGCGCTGCTGGCAATCCTGCTGGTACTGTTAGTGCTGGAGCTGGGGTTTAGGCGCAGTAATTGGATGCTTCTGCCGCTGCTTCTGCCTGTACTGCCGCTGGTTGTGGGTCAGTACCATTTGACGCTCTGGTTGGGCTTAACTCCGGGTTGGAGCGCAGTTCTTATTGCCCACTTACTTTGGGTGTTACCTTACGTCTATCTCGTTCTACAACCCGCCTACAGACGCCTGTCGGTGGAGCAGTTGCTCACCGCCCGCACCTTCGGTGTTCGCGGCACTGCTCTTTTTCTTCGATTGAAATTGCCGCTACTAACGCGACCTATATGTGCAGCTTTTGCGCTAGGCTTTAGCGTCAGTCTGGCACAATATCTACCTACGATCTTTATTGGGGCAGGGCGCATAGAGACGCTAACCACCGAGACGCTGACACAGTTTGCAGGCGGCGATAAGCGCCTCTTAGCAGTGCAGACGCTATTACTGCTTCTGGTGGCTTTAAGTGCCTATATTTTGGCACAACGCTTGCCTCAACTTATTTACCCCAACAGAAAGGCGATGCATTAATGCTGGAGCTGCAGCGTGCCTCAATTGCGACCTCCGAGCGCAAACTATTTGGCCCACTCAGTTTTGTAATTGAGCCCGGCGAGATTTTGGGTTTGCAGGCGCCCTCAGGCAGCGGTAAGTCAGTTCTGCTGCGCTGGATGCTAGGCGCACTTCCTGAAGGTCTAAGTGCTGAGGGGGAGCTAAACTTAAACGGTGAGAGGATTACTCAGCTCGCTACCGAACAGCGTTCAATCGGCTTGCTGTTACAGCAAGCAACGCTCTTTCCGCATCTGAGTGTCTCTGGGAATCTGTTATTTGCCATGCTGCCTGAGAGCGATCGCTCGCAACGTATTGCGCAGATGTTAAAACAGGCTGGGTTAGATGGATTCGAGGCACGAGATCCTGCGACCCTCTCGGGTGGTCAACAAGCGCGGGTAGCGATGTTGCGCGCTCTGGCTGCACAGCCGAAAGCGCTACTTCTGGACGAACCCTTCTCTAGTCTCGATAGCAGATTGCGTGGAGAGTTTCGCGCGTGGGTGTTTGAGCAGATCGAGCAGCGCCAAATACCCGCGTTGGTGGTCAGTCATGATATCGAAGACCTGCAACAGTGCAGCCGAGTGGTAACCCTTGATGGAGAACAGGTGGATGTTTGATGCACAAGTTTTAGCGGCGAGTCGCGAGTTTATCGAGGGGCTTGCAGAGCAACTGGATGAGCGCGGCATAAAAGCAGACCAGGTGACTTGGGCAGGCTTTGCGATTGGTCTGTTGGCACTTCCGTTGCTTGCACTGGGGGCAGAGTTTTTGGCAATGCTAGCGATTCTTGCCAATCGTGTAGCTGACGGTGTGGATGGTGCATTGGCGCGCCGGCAGGGGCCAACAGACAGAGGGGCTTTTCTGGATATTCTGTTGGACTTTATCTTCTACGCCGCTATCCCCTTGGGCTTTGCGCTGCAGAATCCTGAGCAGAATGCCGCGACGGCGGCCCTGTTGCTGTTCAGCTTCATCGGCACAGCGAGCAGCTTTTTAGCCTTTGCGATCTTTGCCGAACGGCGCAAACTGGCGAGTATCGAGTTTCCGCGCAAAGGGTTTTACTATCTGGGTGGGCTGACGGAGGCGACTGAGACCATCGCCCTGTTTCTGATCTGTTGTCTCTTTCCTGCTCTGTTTCCGACCTTGGGTACGCTCTTTGCTGTGCTCTGCCTCATAACCACCGCGATGCGCTTAAAAGCAGGTATGGAGGCGCTGGATTAGATATGAAACGCTACCTAATTGCTCTCCTGTTTTTCGGCTTGGCGCTCGCCTTCTATTTTGATCTAACCGCCTATCTAAGTTTCGAGGCGATCAGCTCTCAGCTCGACCGCGTGCGCTTGGAAGCAGAGCAACGTCCACTTTTCATCGGGCTGATGCTGTTCGCGCTCTACACATTGGTTACTGCGCTGTCGATTCCCGGTGCAGTGCCGCTAACCCTGTTGACTGGTGCGGTGTTCGGTCTTGGCTGGGGAACCTTGTTGGTCTCTTTTGCTTCAACACTCGGCGCCACTTTGGCGTTTCTAGTAGCTCGTTTCTTGCTCCGGGGGTATCTGGAGCAGCGTTTTTCGACAGCTTTCAACAAAATTAATGGGGCGATGGAGCGTGAGGGTGCACGTTATCTCTTCTCTTTAAGGCTTGTGCCGCTGTTTCCCTTCTTTCTTATCAACCTGCTGATGGGGCTTACTCGCATTTCGGCGCTCAAATTTTATTGGGTGAGTCAGTTGGGGATGCTTCCCGGAACTCTGGTGTTTGTGAATGCCGGGCGCTC
>JABXHP010000272.1 GCA_013373575.1 Oceanospirillaceae bacterium
AACTTTTTCCGTGCTTAATAGTGATTTTATAGACCTTTTGAAGACTCTGATTCGCCAGCCGAGTGTGGTGGGGGCGGAGCACTCATTTTTTCGGGTACTGCAGCGCGAGCTCGAGGATCGAGGCGCGCGGGTGACCTGGTATGAGGGTTTGCTGGTTGCGCAGGGTTCAGATCCTTTTGGACTCATGTTCTCCGCCCATATAGATCGGCATGGTCTTATCTGCACTGGCCCGAATGAGTTCCAGTATGCGGCTTTCGTTGCTGGGAATCGTACCGACCTTCTGGGTAATTCGGTATCTGAGGAGTTGATGGAGAAGATCAGCGAGCGCTTCAACTCAGAGAATGTTTTCGCGTATGAGCCCTGGTCGGGTGCTTATCGTGGCCAGGGGGCGATCAAGAGCTCAAACAAGTGTGAGTTTCGCAACAACCTTATCTTTGAGATTGAAGGTCTCGAGTCAGTAGTAGCCGGCACGCCTGTTGCGTTCAAGGATAAACTGGTACTCGAAGATGGGCGACTAAGCGCCCAGTTAGATAACGTGTTATCGGCAGCGGCTCTGGTTCACCTTTTCACGCTCGGTTTTCAGGGAACTGCTTTCTTTACTGCGCAAGAGGAGGCTGGCAAGAGCTGGCGCTATTTACTTGAATGGTTCCGTCGCTTCGGTGGCTCAACTAACCGACTGTTTGTCGTCGATACGAGTCCGTTTCCTGATGCAGACACTGCCGGCCAGCAGCAGTTGGTGCTGCGCACGAAAGATGCTAACGCCGAGTTCAACCCAGAGGCGACCCAAGCGGTGGAGCAACTCTGCAAGCGTCTGGGAATAACTTTTGTTTACAAAGACAAATACGTTGAGAGTGCCAATCAGCAGTTGATTGCTGAGGGTCTGAAGCCTAAGTCTCTTGGTAGTACTGAGTTGGGGCGTATCATCGCAAGCTCTAGTGGGTTGGTAGATGGCTCCACCATTCAGGTGCCTACAACCGGCTATCACACGATGTCGGAATCCGCTTCAATGGAGTCAGTTGACGCCTTTTTACGGGTGCTCATTGGCCTATCAGAAATTACCCAGACTGAGCTGCCCGAGATGTAGAATCCAGCTTTGTAGCGCGCAGCGTGAAGCTCTTTGGGTTGTCTGCTCCTAGACTCTGGTCAGTGAGCTACTTCGGTCGTTTGGCTAAAATTCGATCAAGTTGGTTGGCGAACTGTTGGCGGTCGGTGTGGCTGTAGGTCGGCTGTCCACCACTCTGGATGCCACTCGATCTAAGCGTCTCCATAAAGTCACGGATGTTCAGTCGCGCTTTAATATTATCTTCGGTGTAGCGCTCGCCTCGGGGCGTAATGACGTAAGCACCCTTATCCAAAACTTCGCTTGCCAGCGGAATATCTGAACTAATCAATAGGTCGCCTGCTTCAATTCGCTTAACGATTTCGTTGTCGGCAACGTCAAAACCCTTTTCAACCTGTAGCATGCGCACATATGCGGACTGCGGTACGCTGAGTCGTTGGTTGGCTACTAAAGTGACCTCTACCTTCTGCCGTTCCGCAGCGCGAAATAGAATCTCTTTCACCGGAACAGGGCAGGCATCGGCATCGACCCAGATTTTCATCGCTATATCACTCCTCAAAAAGGGCAGGGTTTATGGAGTTCGAGACAATAAAAAAACCGCGGCGGACCGCGGTTTGTCGTGCAGCTATTTTAGTGATTATGCATCGATCACTGCGTTTAGAGTAGCGCTAGGACGCATTACCTTCTCAACTATATCTAGCGGAGCGTGGTAGTAGCCCTGTAGATCTGCAGGTGCACCCTGTACAGCAGCAAGTTCAGAAAGGATAGCCTCTTCCTGGCTTACCAGTGCTTCTGCAACAGCAGAGAACTCTTTAGCCAGTTCCGCATCTTCAGTCTGTGCTGCTAGCTCTTGAGCCCAGTACATCGCTAGGTAGAAGTGGCTACCGCGGTTATCCAGTTCACCGGTGCGACGTGAAGGCGACTTGCCTTTGTCGAGCAGTGTGCCTGTCGCTTTATCAAGTGCTGCTGCAACAACTTTTGCACGTGCATTGTTCTCTTTGATACCAGTCTCTTCGAGAGACACAGCAATCGCAAGGAATTCACCCAGTGAGTCCCAGCGCAGGTGGTTCTCTTCCTGTACTTGCTGTACGTGCTTAGGTGCTGAACCGCCTGCACCGGTCTCGTACATACCGCCACCTGCAAGCATAGGTACGATAGAGAGCATCTTCGCAGAGGTGCCAAGCTCCATGATTGGGAAGAGGTCGGTCAGGTAGTCACGCAGTACGTTACCGGTAACAGAGATAGTGTCCATACCGCGACGCAGACGCTCACAAGTAGTACGCATAGCGCGAACGTAAGACATGATACGCAGGTCTAGGCCTTCAGTGTCATGCTCCTGCAAGTAGAACTCTACCTTCTTGCGCAGTTCACGGTCGTGCGCACGCTCTGCATCGAGCCAGAAGATTGCTGGCGTTTCAGACTGACGTGCACGTGTCACGGCCAGCTTAACCCAGTCGCGGATTGCAGCGTCTTTAGTCTGACATGCACGCCAGATATCGCCTTTCTCTACCTTGTGGCCCATGAGTACCGTGCCATCTTCAGCAACAACACGCATGATGCCATCTTCACTCATCTCGAAAGTCTTGTCGTGCGAGCCGTACTCTTCAGCTTTCATCGCCATCAGACCAACGTTAGGCACAGTACCCATGGTTGTTGGGTCGAACGCACCGTGAGTCTTACAGAAGTTGATCATCTCCTGGTAGATACGCGCGTAAGTTGATTCTGGCATTACCGCTTTGGTGTCCTTTGGCTTGCCATCCGGACCCCACATGTGACCAGAGTTGCGGATCATTGCCGGCATAGAGGCATCAACGATGACGTCTGAAGGGATGTGCAGGTTAGTAATACCCTTAACTGAGTCAACCATTGCCATCTCTGGACGGTGACGTGCAGCTTCGTGGATGTCGTGCTCAATCTCTTCACGAACAGAGTTTGGCAGTTCAGCGATCTTTTCGTAAACCGAGTTCAGACCGTTGTTAGGGTTGACGCCCAGCTCTTTAAACTTATCGCCCCATTTCTCCCACACCTCTTTGTAAAAGACAGTCACCGCGTGACCAAACACGATTGGGTGAGAGACCTTCATCATGGTCGCTTTAACGTGCAGTGACCACATTACGCCAGACTCTTTGCAGTCCTGCAGAGTCTTTTCAAAGAAGTTGCGTAGCGCTTTAGCGCTCATGAACATGCCGTCCAGAACTTCACCTTTCTGTAGGGCCAGCTCTTTCAGAACAGTGATGTTGCCGTCGCCGCAGATAAACTCAATGCGAACTTTGCTAGCTTCTTCCATAGTGACTGACTGCTCGCTAGAGAAGAAGTCACCGCCGTTCATGTAGTCAGCGTGAGTACGCGACGCTTTGCTCCAAGGCCCCATAGAGTGCGGGTGCTTACGAGCAAAGGCTTTGACAGCTGCTGGCGCACGACGGTCAGAGTTACCTTGACGCAGTACTGGGTTAACAGCAGATCCAAGAATTTTAGAGTAGCGATCTTTGATCTCAGCTTCTTTGTCGTTGCGTGGCTCATCTGGGAAATCAGGGACATGGTAGCCCTGGCCCTGAAGCTCTTTGATTGCGCCTTTGAGCTGCGGTACAGATGCGGAGATGTTAGGCAACTTAATAATGTTTGCCTGTGGGTCGGCAGTCAGCTCGCCAAGCGCAGCCAGACCGTCTTCTACTTTCTGCTGGTCATTCAGGTATTCAGGGAAAGACGAGAGAATACGTCCTGCCAATGAGATATCGCACAATTCAACTTCGATATTAGAGCTCTTAGTGAATTTACGTACGATAGGCAGTAGTGATGATGTAGCGAGGGCTGGTGCTTCGTCTGTCAGCGTGTAGACGATTTTGCTTGGTTTCTTGGCCATTCTGATCCCCAAAAGGTGGCGGGAAGGGAGCCTTCAGCGATTGGTTTTTGACCTCAAGCTTATCTCCATGCTTCCGCGGTGATAATTTCGCACGCGAGATTATACCGATGGGGTAGGGCTTTGGATATAAGTAGAGCGCCTAATCCATCCAATGGAGAATATGACTAATTCTTACAAGGTTATGCGGGAACTGAATAAAGTGGTCGTGAAGAGGAGCCTCCCTCA